>JALORM010000489.1 GCA_025458985.1 Paracoccaceae bacterium
TCGACCTCGCGCGCGATGAGGCCGTAGGTGACGTAACCGGCGCCGAGTCCGCCGTATTCCTCGGGGATCGTGGCGCCCAGAAGCCCCATCGCGCCCATCTCGGCGAAGATCGCGGGGTCGGTCTTTTCCTCGCGGTAGGCCTCGGTGACGCGGGGCTGCAGCTTTTCCTGCGCGTAGGCGCGGGCGGCGTCGCGCAGCATCCGCTCGTCCTCGGTCAGCTGGTCCTCGAGCCTCAGCGCGTCCTCCCAGTCGAAGCGGGCGAGGTCGGGGCCCTTCCCGGGCAGGTGGGTTCCGTCGGCCATGGCGCGCCTCCTGTCTGGATGGATGCCCCCGGGGATAGCGGAAGGCGCGGGCCGGCGCAATCGTCGCGCCTGCAACGATCGGGAGCGACGGGCTTGACCGGGGGCGGGGCTTCGCCGGACAATTGCCGCCGCAGTCAGGGGAGGGGCGGGGATGGCCGATGGCGCGCAGGCCGGGACGATCCCGGCAGAGGGACTTTCGCATGTGCGGGGGCCGACCGACCGGCCCCTGATCGAGGAGACGATCCCCGCCGTCCTGGCGCGGACGGTGGCGCGCTTCGGCGGCCGCGAGGCGGCGGTGTTTCCGGAACACGGCATCCGCTGGACCTGGGAGGCGTTTGCCGCCGAGGTCGACGCGCTGGCGGGCGGGCTAATGGAGCTGGGGCTGGGCCAGGGCGACCGGCTGGGCGTCTGGGCGCCGAACCGGCCGGAATGGCTCTTGGCGCAGTTCGCGACGGCGCGGATCGGGGTGATCCTTGTCAACATCAACCCCGCCTACCGGGTGCACGAGCTGGAATACGCGCTGAAGCTGACCGGCTGCGCGGCGCTTCTGCTGGCCGAGCGGTTCCGGGGCTCGGACTATCTGGCAGATCGCCCAGTGCGCGCCCGGCGCGCTGCGGGCGGCGCGGCTGCCGGACCTGCGGTCGGTGATCCTGATGGCCGACCGTGCGGCGCCGGGGACCTTCGCCTTTCCCGATGTCGCGGGCCTGGGCCGGGGCATGCCGCGCGCCCGGCTCGACGCGGCGACGGCGGCGCTCGACCGGCACGACGCGGTCAACATCCAGTTCACTTCCGGCACCACGGGCCTGCCCAAGGGCGCGACGCTGACGCACCGCAACATCGTCAACAACGCCGCCTTCGTGACTGCCCAGATGGCGCTGACCGAGGACAGCCCGCCGCCACGCTGCGCGCGGTGTCGCAGGAACGCGCGACGGCGCTTTATGGCGTGCCGACGATGTTCGTGGCCATGCTGGAGCACCCCGATTTCGACGCCTGGGACCTGTCGTCGCTGCGCACCGGCATCATGGCGGGCGCGCCCTGTCCGATCGAGGTGATGAAGCGGGTCCAGTCGCGCATGAACATGCGCGAGGTGACGATCGCCTACGGCATGACGGAAACCTCGCCCGTGTCGTTCCAGTCCTCGACCGACACGCCTCTGGACAAGCGCGTGGGCTCGGTCGGGCGGGTGCATCCGCATGTCGAGGTCAGGATCGTCGACGAGGCGGGCGCGACCGTCCCGGTCGGCGAACAGGGCGAGCTGCTGACGCGCGGCTATTCGGTGATGCAGGGCTACTGGGAGGATCCCGGGCAGACCGCCGGCGCCATCGACGCGGACGGCTGGATGCATACCGGCGACCTCGCCCGGATCGACGCCGAGGGCTATTGCAACATCACCGGGCGGGTGAAGGACATGATCTGCCGGGGGGGCGAGAACGTCTATCCGCGCGAGGTGGAGGAGTTCCTCTACACCCATCCCGACGTGAGCCAGGTCCAGGTCTTCGGCGTGCCCGATGCGCGCCTGGGCGAGATCGTCGCGGCCTGGGTCGTGCCGAAGCCCGGCACCAGCCCGACCGAGGAGGGGGTGCGCGACTTCTGCCGGGGCCAGATCGCGCACTTCAAGATCCCCGCGCTGGTGCGGTTCCGCGACAGCCTGCCGATGACGGTGACGGGCAAGCCGCAGAAGTTCCTGATGCGGGCCGCGATGGTCGAGGAACTGGGGCTGGCCGAACAGCAGACGGCCTGAGCTGCCGCAGCGGGCGTCAGGGGGCGTTCTTCGCGAGCCAGTCCTTCATCCAGGCGATCTCGGCCTCCTGCGCGGCGATCACGCCTTCGGCCAGCTTGCGCACCTCGGGGTCCTGCCCGTGTTCCAGCACGATCCGCGCCATGTCGACCGCGCCCTCGTGGTGCGGGATCATGCCGCGGATGAAGTCCACGTCGGCATTGCCGGTGAACGGGATCGCCATCGCGCCGTGCATCCGGTCGTTCGCCTCCCTGTAGAGCCGGACGGCCTCGGTCATCTCGCCGCCCGGGGCCATGGTGTGGCCGGCGTGGACATCGGCATGACCCTTGCCGCCCTCGTCGGGGACGGCGCCGGAATTGTCGGGGTCGGTCGTCTGGGCAAGCGCGGGAAGCGCGAGGGCGAAGGCGAGGGCGGCGGAAAGGACGGTTGCGCGCATGGCTATGCTCCTCTGGCTCGGTCTTGTCCCGCCATTTGCCGGGCTTGTCATGTGGGAAGGCAAGTCACGTCCTGGTGACGCGCCGCGCCTCGGACCGTGCGGCGGCCAGCGCGGCGGGAAGCGCGCGGGCGAAGGCGTCGAGGTCCCCCTCGCGCCCGCAGGTGACGCGGATGCAGCGGTCGTGGGGGGGAACGAAGGGCATCCGCACGAAGATGCCCTGGCTGGCCAGCGCCGTCACGACGGCGCGGGCGAACGTACCGTCGCGGCCGCAATCCATCGTCACGAAGTTGGTGGCGGACGGCAGCGGCGTCAGCCCGTTCGCCTCGGCGATGGCGGCAAGGCGGGCGCGCGCCTTTTCGACCTCGGCGCGGACGAAGGCGATCCAGCCGCGGTCGGCCAGCGCGGCCAGCGCGCCCGCCTGGGCGATCCGGCCCACGCCGAAGTGGTTGCGGACCTTGTCGAAGGCCTGCGCCAGCGG
>JALORM010000490.1 GCA_025458985.1 Paracoccaceae bacterium
CGGCTCATGCTTTCGGCGCCGCCTGCCAGCGCGAAATCGGCGTCGCCGAGGCTCAGGGCCTGGATCGCCGAGACGATGGCCTGCGCCCCCGACCCGCAGAGCCGGTTGACGTTCATCGCGGGCGTGGTCTCGGGCACCCCCGCCTCCATCGCCGCGACGCGGGAGAGGTACATGTCGCGCGGTTCGGTGTTGATGACGTGGCCGAAGACGACGTGGCCGATCCGGCCGCCCTCCACCCCTGCGCGCTCGAGCGCCGCCGTCGCGGCCGTGGCGGCGAGCGTGATCGGCGGCACCGCGGCAAGCGATCCGCCGAAGGTGCCGATGGCGGTGCGCGCACCGGACAGGATGACGATGTCGGACATGGAGGCCTCCCGCTTTGGTTTTGCGGAAAGCCTAGCGCCGCGGCCCACGGTGCGCCAGCGGAAGTCCCGCCGAACGCCGCGTCCCGATCAGACCACCCGTTCGACCATCATCTTCTTGATCTCGGCAATGGCCTTCGCCGGGTTCAGGCCCTTGGGGCAGGTCTTGGCGCAGTTCATGATCGTGTGGCAGCGGTAGAGCTTGAAGGGGTCTTCCAGGTCGTCCAGCCGCTCGCCCGTCGCCTCGTCGCGGCTGTCGATGATCCAGCGGTAGGCATGCAGCAGCGCGGCGGGGCCGAGGTAGCGGTCGCCGTTCCACCAGTAGCTGGGGCAGGCGGTCGAGCAGGAGGCGCACATCACGCATTCGTAGAGGCCGTCGAGTTTCTTGCGGTCTTCGATCGACTGCCTCCACTCCTTCGCGGGGCGGTTGGTCTTGGTCTCCAGCCACGGCATGATCGAGGCGTGCTGGGCGTAGAAATGGGTCAGGTCGGGGACCAGGTCCTTGATCACCGGCATGTGCGGCAGCGGATAGATGCGGATGTCGCCCCTGATCTCGTCGGTGCCGTAGATGCAGGCCAGCGTGTTGATCCCGTCGATGTTCATCGCGCAGGACCCGCAGATGCCCTCGCGGCAGGACCGGCGGAAGGTCAGGGTCGGGTCGATCTCGTTCTTGATCTTGATCAGCACGTCCAGGACCATCGGCCCGCAGTCGTCCATGTCGACGAAGTAGGTATCGACCCGCGGGTTTTGCCCGTCCTCGGGGTTCCAGCGGTAGACCAGCACCTTGCGCACGTTGGTCGCGCCCTCGGGCCTGGGCCAGGTCTTGCCGGTCCGGAGGGTGGAGTTCTTGGGAAGCGTCAGCTGGACCATGGTGGCGTGTCCTTCTCGGGTCTATCGCAGGAACGGGGCAAGGCCATCGGTGGCCAGGCAATCGATGGTGCCTTCGCGGCTGAGGATGCCCACGACGGTCTCGACCGTGGCGGGGTCGGGGGCGCCGGCAGCACCTGCCCGGGCAAGCGCGATGATCTCGCCGGCCGAGGCATTGTCGATGACGCAATTCACCGCAGGCTCCACCGGAACGCCCGGCAGGCGCCGTTGCAGCACGGGGCGGACGGCCTCCTTGGCCGCCTCGCGCGCGATCAGGTCGGCAGGGCGGGAGTCGACGCAGGCAGCAAGGCCGGCCATGGCCGCCAACGCCGCCGCGAGACGCAGCGTGCCGCGACCCGGCGCGAGGCGGGCGCGGGGGACGGCGGGGTGCGGGGTGGGGTCTGGCGGCACGTTGCGGGCTTTCCGGTCAGGTCAAGGTGGTAAGGTCGATCGCGCCTTCGGGCAAGGGGATGCCGGCCCAGGCCAGCGCCTCGATCACCTCGATCGGCCGCAGGGCGGCGGGCGGATGGCGGGCCATCCAGACGGCAAGGTCGCCTGCCGCCGCCGCGCGCCAGGCGTCGTCGTCCCAGACGCGGGCCAGGTCGACGCCGACCTCCGCGAAGGCGTCGAACAGGCGGTCGCGGTCGTAGAGGATGGCGGCGGTGTCGGTACGCGGCGCGCCGCCTGACGGGTAGGTCAGGACGCGGTCCCCCACGGTGTCGTGGTAGACGAGCCTCCGGCAGCGGGCCGAGCCTTCGGCGAAGACGATGCGTTCCGCCCCTGCATAGGCTGCAAGCTGCTCGCGGACCGAGCAGGCGGCCGGATCCATGACCGCCACGCCGAGCGCCCGGAGCCGCGCCACCAGGTATGTCTCGCCCAGATGTCCGCCGCCGCCGCGGGCGAGGATCCCCTCGCGCGAGACGTACAGGACCGGCGCGGGCCGGGGGATCAGGCCATTGCGGTCCGCCACGCGGTCGAGTTCCGCAAGGTAGGCGGGCGCCGGAGTCGACCGCCAGAGGCATTCGGCCTGCGGTCCGGCGCGCAGCTCGGCGGCCGTCACCGGGGATTCGACGACAAGCGCCCGGTCCTGCGGCAGTCCGAACCAGGCAAGCAGGTCCCAGACCACGGCGGGAATGTCGGACCGGCCCTTTCCGCGCGCACAGGTGAAAAGGTAGAGGTCGTCCGGCCTTTCGGCCAGGGCGAAGGGCAGGCGCGGGATGTGCTCGGCAACGAGGTGCCCGAACGAGGCCTCGAGATAGCCGCCCCAGACGCAGGGCGCCCCGATCCGCGCACCGGGCTCGGCGGGCATGTCGGGCCTGCGGTCGGCGGGCACGCCCGACCGGCAGACGCGGACGCCGGTCTGGCGCGCGAAATTGGGCCAGACCGGCCCGCCCCGCGGCACGCGGTCCTTGATCGACTGGGTCGGCACGACGGGGATGTCGCGGAAGACCTCCATCGGCGGGTGCGATCCGATCATGCGCCTGCCTCCGGCCTGCGCCCGGCGCGGTGGGCGACCGGGCGTCCGATGCCGGGGGTCTTGCGGGCAAAGGCCTTGACCTCGCGGAAGACCTCGGCCGGCAGGTTCCGGGTAAAGCTGCGATAGAGGCTTTCGCCGACCGGCAGTTCCTCGATGAACGCTGCGCGGTGGCGCAGCGCCACGCGCGGCAG
>JALORM010000071.1 GCA_025458985.1 Paracoccaceae bacterium
ACCTGCGCCGTGACGGCCGAGGCGGTGCGCAAGGCCCGGCGCGAGATCCGGCGCCTGGCGCGCGAGAACCCGGGCGCGCCGGTGATCGTGACCGGCTGCGCGGCGCAGACCGAACCGCAGACCTTCGCCGCGATGCCCGAGGTCACCCGCGTGATCGGCAATGCCGAGAAGATGCGCCCCGAAACCTGGGCACGGCTCGCCCCCGACTTCGTGGGCGAGACCGAGCGCGTGACGGTCGACGACATCATGAGCGTGCGCGAGACCGCGGGCCACCTGATCGACGGCTTCGGCCGCCACCGCGCCTATGTGCAGGTGCAGAACGGCTGCGACCACCGCTGCACCTTCTGCATCATCCCCTTCGGCCGCGGCAACTCCCGCTCGGTCCCCGCGGGGGTCGTGGTCGAGCAGATCAGCCGCCTGATCGACCGCGGCTTCCGCGAGGTCGTGCTGACCGGGGTGGACCTGACCTCGTGGGGGGCCGACCTGCCGGGGGCACCGCGGCTCGGCGATCTGGTGCGGCGCATCCTGCGGCTGACGCCGGTCGAGCGGCTGCGCATCTCTTCGATCGACAGCATCGAGGCCGACCCCGCGCTGATGGAGGCGATCGCCGCCGAACCGCGGCTGATGCCGCACCTGCACCTGTCGCTGCAGCACGGCGACGACCTGATCCTCAAGCGGATGAAGCGGCGCCACCTGCGCGACGATGCGATCCGGTTCTGCGCCGAGGCGCGGCGGCTGCGCCCCGACATCGCCTTCGGCGCCGACCTGATCGCGGGGTTCCCGACCGAGACGGAGGCGGCGTTCGAGAATTCGCTGCGGCTGGTCGAGGACTGCGGGCTGACCTTCCTGCATGTGTTCCCGTTCAGCCCCCGCCAGGGCACGCCCGCGGCACGGATGCCCCCGGTCCGGGGCGAGGCGATCCGGAACCGCGCGGCGCGGCTGCGCGCGGCGGGCGAGGCGGCGCTGGTCCGCCATCTTTCGGCGCAGGTCGGGCAGGTGCTCCGGGTGCTGACCGAAGGGCCGCTGACCGGCCGCACCGACCAGTTCACCGAGGTGGCCTTTGCCGCGCCCCAGCCCGAAGGCACGGTCGTCATGGTGCGGGTCGTGGGCCACGACGGCGCCCGGCTTCTGGCCTGAGGCGGCGGCGGCACCCGCGCAGGGGGGCTGTCTGCCCCCCGTCGCCTTCGGCGACTCCCCCGACGGTATTTTCGACAAAAGGAAGCGGACATTCAGGGTTTGTTAACCCTGCCTTGCGAGGCTGGCCGCGCGGTACAGGCTGCGGAGCCGATGACCGCACAAGGGGAAGGCACCCCGCCACGGGGCAACCGGGCGGGGTGCTGGACTTTTCGGGGGCCCGCCTTCCGCTCCGACAGGGCGACCCTCTGGCCTGCCGGGCGCTCTCTCCACTGCCCGCGCCGCCTGCCGGTTTGGCTGGAGCCCGGTGTCTGCCGGAACCTGCGCGCAGGGCGCGACTGTGCGGATGGCCGCCGCCCCCGAGCAGGGTCCCAATGCGGGTTTCCTGCGCAGGTCCCCTGCTTCCTTTTGTTCCAAATACCGCGGGGGTCCGGGGGCAGAGCCCCCGGCCTTGCAGGCCCTGCGTCACGGCCGGGATGTCTCGCAGGCCCGCTCGGCCCCTGGCGCGCCCCAGGCGTCGGCCCGGCCCAGGCTCCGGATGTCGCGCAGCGAACGGCCGGAGGGCGCCGGGGACTGCAACAGCGACGGCGAGGCAGCCGGCGGGCCTCCGGCGCCTGGCGTCAGCCGGTGGCGCAAGAGCGCCATCGGGTGGGCGCGCAGCGTCAGCCGCATCGAGACGTAATCCTCGACCACCTCCTCGCCGAGCGTCATCGCCTTGAGGATCGTCGCAGGCTCGGCGATCCCCTCGCCGTCGATGTCGCCTGCAAAAAGGGGCAGCGGCGCCGCGCCGCCCAGCGCCTTCGCCGCCCAGAGCGCCTCGCGCCGGCCGATCCGCAAGTCGGCGAAGGCGTCGGCCTCGGCCAGGATCGTCACCGCCCGGGGCGGCACCCCGGCGCGTCGCCAGACGTCCTCGACCGCGCGGTAGCCGTTGCCCCGGGCGGCGGCGATCCAGTGCGCGTCCTCTTCCTTCAGGCCCTTGATCTGGCGCAGGCCCAGCCGCAGCGCCAGCCCGCCCTCGCCGTCGTCCTCCATCGTGCAGTCCCAGAAGCTGGCGTTGACGCAGGGGGGCCGCACCTCCACCCCGTGCTCGCGCGCATCGCGCACGATCTGGGCGGGGGCATAGAAGCCCATCGGCTGGCTGTTGAGCAGCGCGCAGGCGAAGATGCCCGGGTGGTGCCGCTTGATCCAGGCCGAGGCGTAGACGAGCAGCGCGAAACTCGCCGCGTGGCTTTCGGGAAAGCCGTAGCTGCCGAAGCCCTCGATCTGCGCGAAGCAGCGGCGGGCGAAGTCCTCGTCGTAGCCGTTCCGGCGCATGCCGGCCATGAAGCGGCTCTCGAACTCGCTGACCGAGCCGTGCTTCTTGAAGGTAGCCAGCGACCGGCGCAGGCGGTCCGCCTCTTCCGGGGTGAAGCTGGCGCCGACGATGGCGATCTGCATCGCCTGTTCCTGGAAGAGCGGCACGCCCAGCGTCTTGCCCAGGACCCGGCCCAGCGCGTCGGACGGAAAGCTGACCGCCTCCTCGCCGTTGCGGCGGCGGATGAAGGGGTGGACCATGTCGCCCTGGATCGGCCCCGGGCGGATGATCGCGACCTGGATCACCAGGTCGTAGAAGGTGCGGGGGCGCATTCTCGGCAGGAAGTTCATCTGCGCCCGGCTTTCCACCTGGAAGACTCCAAGGCTGTCGGCCCTGCAGAGCATGTCGTAGGTGGCCGGGTCCTCGGGCGGCAGCGTCGCCAGGTCGTAGTCGAGCCGGTGATGCAGGCGCATCAGGTCGAAGGCCTTGCGGATGCAGCTGAGCATCCCCAGCGCCAGCACGTCGACCTTGAGGATCCGCAGGGTATCGATGTCATCCTTGTCCCAGGGGATCACCGTGCGGTCCTCCATCGTCGCGTTCTCGACGGGGCACAGCTCGTCGAGCCTGCCTTCCGTGATGACGAAGCCGCCGACATGCTGGCTGAGGTGGCGGGGAAAGCCCTGGATCTCCTCGATCAGCTCCAGCGTCTGCCGCAGCCGCGGGTCGGCGGGGTCGAGCCCGATCTCGCGCAGCCGCGCCTCGGTGCCGCGGAACGCGCCGAAGCCCCAGATCTGGCTGGACATCGCCGCGAGCGTGTCTTCGGAAAGGCCCATCGCGCGGCCGACCTCGCGCACCGCGCGCTTGCCGCGGTAGTGGATCACCGTGGCGCAGAGCCCGGCACGGTGGCGGCCGTACTTGTCGTAGATGTGCTGGATCACCTCCTCGCGGCGCTCGTGCTCGAAGTCGACGTCGATGTCGGGGGGTTCGTCGCGCGCCTCGGAAACGAAGCGGGCGAAGACCATGGTGCCGATCTCGGGCGAGACCGAGGTGACGCCCAGTGCGTAGCAGACGACCGAGTTCGCCGCCGAGCCGCGCCCCTGGCAGAGGATGCCGCGGCCACGGGCGAAGGCGACGATGTCGTGGACGGTGAGGAAGTAGGGCTCGTAGCGCAGCTTCGCGATGAGGGTCAGCTCGTCCTCAAGCATCGCCGCCACGCGGTCGGGCACGCCCGAGGGATAGCGCCAGTCGAGCCCGGCCCGGGCCAGACGGGCAAGGCGGGCCGACGGGGTTTCTCCCTCCGCGATCTCGGACGGGTAGACGTAGCTGAGTTCGTCGAGCGAGAAGGTCAGCCGCGCGGCTAGGGCGGCGGCACGGTCGACGGCGGCGGCATGGGGGCCGAGCAGGCGGCGCATCTCGGGCCCGGACCTGAGCCGCCGCTCGCCGTTGGCCAGCGCCGCGCGGCCCAGCCTGTCCACCCGCATGCCGGTGCGGATCGCGGTCAGCACGTCGCACAGGCGCCGGCGGCGGCCATGGTGCATGACGGGCAGCGCCGAGGCGGCCGTGGGCAGGCCGATCCGGCGGGCAAGCCGCGCAACCCGGTCGAAGCGTGCGGGGTCCTGCCCGTCGTAGGCAGGCGCCATCAGGACCGACACCTGCCCCGGAAAGCGTCGCGCAAGCGCCTGCGCCTGTTGCGCCCAGTCGCCCGGCGGCGGCGCCTCTGGCGGGTGCAGGAGCATCTCGACCCCCTCGCCCCAGGCGAGAAGGTCGTCGAGGTGCAGCAGGCAGTGGCCCTTCGGCGCCCGGAGCCGCCCTGCCGAGAGCAGCCGGCAGAGCCGCCCCCAGCCCGCCTTGTCGCGCGGCAGCGCGGTCAGCGTGAAGCCGCAGTCCAGCACCACCCGCGCCGCCGGGATCAGGCGCGGGGCGTTCGCGAGGTCGAGCGTGGGTGTCGGAGGCAGGCCCGGCGGGGCGGGCGGGCCGATCGGGCCGTCACGCGCCAGCGCCTCGCGCCGCAGCCGGACGGCCCGGGCGATCTCGCGCGCGCGGGTATGGGCCCGCACGATCCCGGCGACCGAGTTCACGTCGGCCACCGCCAGCGCCGGCAACCCGATCAGCGCCGCACGCTCGATCAGTTCCTCGGGGTGCGAACCGCCGGTCAGGAAGGTGAAGTTCGACAGCGCCGAAAGCTCGGCGAAGCGGGCGGCAGGGCGGGTCATGCGAGTCGTATGTTCCCTTTATGTTCACTCCCGACTCTGGCCGGCGGGGCGCGGCTGTCAACCCTGCAGGCGGGCGCTGCCGGGGGCGCGAAGGGTCACGACCAGGCCGGCCTTCTGGACCGCGAGGCGGTTTGCGCCTAGCTAGAGCCCGGAACAGGAGACCGCCGATGCCGAACCCGCTGCTTGCCGACTGGGAAACGCCCTTCGATCTGCCGCCCTTCGCGGCGATCCGGGACACGGATTTCGGACCCGCCTTCGAGGCAGGCCTTACAGAGGCCCGTGCCGAGATCGCCCGCATCGCCGGCCAGGCAGAGCCGCCCACCTTTGCAAACACCATCGCGGCACTCGAACTGGCCGAGCGCACGCTCGACCGGGTGGCGGGGGTGTTCTACAACCTCGCCTCGGCCGATGCGACCGACGCGCGCGAGGCGCTGATGCGCGAGCTGGCGCCGAAGATGGCAGCCTTCGCCTCCGAGGTCACGATGAACCCGGTGCTCTGGGCCCGGGTGCGCGACCTTTGGGACCGGCGCGACACCCTGGGCCTCACCGCCGAAGAGGCGCGGGTGCTCGACCTCTACCGGCGCATGTTCGTGCGTGCCGGGGCCGACCTGACCGGCGCCGAGGCCGACCGGCTGAAGGCGGTCAAGGAACGCCTCGCCGTTCTGGGCACGCAGTTCTCGCAGAACCTTCTGGCCGACGAGCGCGAGTGGGCGATGCCTCTGGCGGAGGCGGACCTCGAAGGTCTGCCCGGCTTCGTCGTCGCGGGGCTGAAGGCGGCCGCAGAGGAACGGGGGCAGACGGGCCACACGCTGACGCTTGCCCGGTCGCTCATCGTGCCGTTCCTGCAGTTCTCGCCCCGCCGCGACCTGCGCGAGACGGCGTTCCGCGCCTGGACCGCGCGGGGCGCCAACGGCGGCGCGACCGACAACCGCGCCGTGGCGGCCGAGATCCTGACGCTGCGCGAGGAACGCGCGCGTCTGCTCGGCTACCCCTCGTTCGCGGCCTACAAGCTGGAACCCGAGATGGCCAAGACGCCCCGGGCGGTGCGCGACCTCCTGATGCAGGTCTGGCACCCGGCGAAGGCGCGTACCGAGGCCGATGCCGCCGCCCTGACCGAGATGCTGCGCGCCGACGGGATCAACGGCCCGATCGAGGCCTGGGACTGGCGCTACTACGCCGAGAAGCGCCGCCGCGCCGAGTTCGACATCGACGAGGCCGAGGTGAAGCCCTATCTCGGCCTCGACGCGATGATCGCTGCCGCCTTCGACTGCGCGACGCGCCTGTTCGGCCTGTCCTTCCGGCCGCTGGACGTGCCGCTCTACCACCCGGACGCGCGCGCCTGGGAGGTCACCCGCGACGGCCGCCACATGGCGGTCTTCATCGGCGACTACTTCGCCCGCGGCTCCAAGCGTTCGGGCGCCTGGTGTTCCACCATGCGCGGGCAGCGCAAGCTGGGCGGCGAGGTGCGGCCGATCGTCGTCAACATCTGCAACTTCGCCAAGCCCCCCGCAGGCGAACCCTGCCTTCTGTCCTACGACGATGCCCGGACCCTGTTCCACGAGTTCGGCCACGCGCTCCACCAGATGCTGTCCGACGTGACCTTCGGCTTCGTCTCGGGCACCAACGTCGCGCGCGACTTCGTCGAGCTTCCCTCGCAGCTCTACGAGCATTGGCTCGAGGTGCCCGAGGTGCTGCGGAAGCACGCCCGCCACGCCGAAACCGGCGCGCCGATGCCGCAGGACCTGCTCGACCGGATGCTGGCCGCCCGGAACGCCGACATGGGCCATGCGACGGTCGAATACGTCGCCTCGGCGCTCGTCGACCTCGCCTTCCACGAGGGCGCGGCGCCGCAGGACCCGATGGCGATGCAGGCCGAAGTGCTCGCTGCCCTCGGCGCGCCCGCCGCGATCCCCATGCGCCACGCGACGCCGCACTTCGCCCACGTCTTCTCGGGCGACGGCTATTCGTCGGGCTACTACAGCTACATGTGGTCCGAGGTGATGGACGCGGACGCCTTCGAAGCCTTCGAAGAGGCCGGCGGCCCCTTCGCCCCCGAGGCGGCCGCCCGGCTGGAGCGGCACATCCTGTCCGCCGGCGGCTCAGAAGAGGCAGACGCGCTCTATCTCAGGTTCCGCGGCCGGATGCCGGGGGTCGAGGCGCTCTTGAAAGGCCGCGGCCTCGTCGACGCGGCCTGACGGGCCCCGGCCGAGCGATCCGGCCGGGCACGCGCTTCGTAGAAGGGGCATGACCTTTTCGCGCCGATCCTTCCTGACCCTTGCCGCCGGCCTGCCGCTCGCGGCCTGCGCCACCGTTCCGCCCTCGCCCTCACGTGCCCTGCCGATCACCCTGGTCGACGCCTTCCAGGGTCGCACCCGCGGCACCGGCGTGTTCCGCGCGCCGCTGGCCGGGATCGAGCGTCGCTTCACCGCCGATCTCGTCGGCCGCGTCCGGCGCGACCGGCTGACCGTGGTCGAGGATTTCCGCTACGACGACGGGCAGGAGGACCGCCTGACCTGGGTCTTCATCCGCACCGGCCCCGGCACCTGGGACGGCCGACGCGAGGACACGGTGGGGCCCGCGACGGTGGTCGAGGACGGGCGCGAGATCCGCCTGACCTACCAGGCCGACTTCCGGTCCACCGAAGGTGTCACCCGCCTCGGCTTCGCCGACGTGATCTACCGCCCGTCGCCCGACCTCGTCGTCAACGACGCCGTCGTGACCCGCTGGGGCCTGCCCGTCGGCACGGTCCGGTTCGAGCTGCGGCGGGCATAGGCGCGCCACCCATCGCCCCGCGCCTCCCCTCCCCCTCGTGGGGATGGGATGGGGTAGGGGGGCGGCGCGGCAGTGCGCGCGCCGGCCTACTCCCCGTAGGGCACCCAGACGGTCTTGACCTCGGTCGCCGCGGCCAGGAAGGCGCGGGCGTCATCCTGCGCCCAGTCGCGCCCGCAGCCGTGGTTGACCCAGGTCCGCTTGAGGTTCGACGCCGCCTCGCGCTCGATCATCCCCGAGACGTCGGAGGACGAGAACGACCAGACCGCATCCACGTCCATGTGCCCCGCGAGGGTTTTCGCCAGCTCGCCATGCGGGCCGGTCACGATGTTGACCACCCCGCCCGGCACGTCCGAGGTGTCGAGCACCTGGGACCAGGACGCAGGTGTTGCCCATCGCGATGGCGGGCGCCATGACCGAGACGAAGCCCAGAAGCGGCGCCTCGTCGGGACACAGCGCGCCGATCACCCCGACGGGTTCGTTCATGGCCAGCGCGATGCCCCTCAGCGGCACGCCCTTCGCGGCGCCGTCGTGCTTGTCGGCCCAGGCGGCCCAGGTGAAGAGCCGCCGGACCGCGGCCTCCACCTCCGCCTCTCCCCGTTTCCCAGTCATGTCCCGCAGCCGCGCGGCGAACTCGGCCGCGCGGGCCGAGAGGTTCTCGGCGATGTAGTAGAGCACCTGCCCCCTCAGATGCCCGGTCGTCTTCGCCCAGCCCTTGGCGGCATGCGCGGCCTCGACCGCGTTGCGGATGTCCTTGCGGTTGCCGACGGGCGCGTGGCCGAGAAGCCGCCCCTTCGGCGACCAGA
>JALORM010000491.1 GCA_025458985.1 Paracoccaceae bacterium
GGTGGGGTAGCCGATGGTGCGGCCGCGCCTGTCGCCGCCCTGCACCGCCCCCTCGATCCGGTGCCAGTGGCCAAGCATCCGCGCGGCGTCGCGCGGCCGTCCCTCGGACAAAGCCTGCCGGATCGCGGTGGACGAGACCTCTTCGCCCCCTTCGGCCACGAGGTCGGCCAGCGTCACGCCGATGCCCGCCTCCGCGCCAAGCCGGGCAAGATCGTCCGCCGTGCCGGCGCGCCCCTTGCCGAAGCGGAAGTCCTGCCCGACCACCACATGGTCCAGCCCGAGCCCGTCGCGCAGCACTTCGGCCACGAAGCGGTCGGGCTCCATCCCTGCCAGCCGGGAGTCGAACGGCAGGACGTAAAGCGCGCCAACGCCCAGTTTGGCCATCCGGCTGGCACGCGCCTCGGCATTCATCAGGCGGAACGGCGGGGCGTCGGGCGCGAAGTACTGGCGCGGGTGCGGCTCGAACGTCACCACGCCTGCGTCCACGCCACGGCGTCCGGCCTCGGTCGCCGCCAGCGCGATCACCGCCTGGTGGCCGAGGTGCACCCCGTCGAAGTTGCCCAGCGCGACCGCCGCGCCGCGGGCGTCGTCGGGCAGGCCCTCCCAGCTTCGATAGATGCGCATCGGCCCCCGGGGCGGCGGGGACGCCCGCCTTGGTCAGTCGAACTTCCGGCTTGGCGCCAGGACCAGCGCCTCGCCCTTCAGCACGACCGTATCGCCGACGCTGCACCGGGTTTCAAGGGTGACGCGCCGGCGCGAATGGTCGATCTCGCGCACGCTGACCTCGGCCAGAACCACGTCTCCGGGCCGCACCGGAGCCAGGAACTTCAGGGACTGGCCCAGGTAGACGGTGCCATGCCCGGGAAGCTGCTCGCCGATGACCGCCGAGATCAGGCCGGCGGTCAGCATGCCGTGGGCGATGCGTCCTTCGAAGATCGTGTCGCGGGCATAGGCGTCGTCCAGGTGAACCGGGTTGCGGTCGGTCGAGACCTCGGCGAACAGCTGGATGTCGCGGTCGGTCACTTCCTTGCGCAGGTGGCGCGACATCCCGATCTCGAGATCCTCGATGCAGATCGTGCCGCGGGGGTAGTTGTCGGTCATCGCGTGGCTGTCCAGCATGGCGTACCCGTCCTGTTGCTGCAGTGCAGCGTAGCCGAGTCGCCGTCGCCGCGCAAGATCATTGCGCAACGAAAGTACATCAGCGCGCGAGAAAGCGCAACTTTGTTGCGTTCTGGTTGCTACCTGAGTCGGCCGATGGCGGCCGTGGGCGACAGCTGCGCCTGGTCCAGGAACGCGGCGAGGCGGGCGGGGTCGGGGTTCTCGGCGTCCGGGCCCATCTCGGCGGCCGCAAGCCCGCCGGTCACGAACAGCGTGTCGAGCCCCTCGCCGATCCCGCCCTGGATGTCGGTGCGGATGCCGTCTCCTATGCACAGGATGCGGCTGTCGTCGACGGCCCGGATCCTGGCAAGCCGCCGCCGGGCGAGGTCGTAGACCGGGGGATGCGGCTTGCCGAAGTAGAGCGCCTCGCCCCCCATGTCCTCGTACAGCGCGGCGAGCGCACCCGCGCACCATTCCCGTACCTCGCCGCGGTCCACCACTATGTCGGGGTTGGCGCAGAGCATCTTCAGCCCCATCTGCCGCGCCAGCAGGAACTGCGGCCGGTAGATCGCCGGGTCTGCATGGACGTCCTCGGGGCCGCAGCAGACGATCCCCTCGGCCTCGCCGAGCGGCACGCGCGCGATCTCCAGAGGATCTTCGAGGATCTGCAGCGGGTCGAAGAAAACGCGGTCGTTCTCCTGCCCGATGAACCAGACCTTGCGGCCTACCGCCCCCTGGAACATTGCAAGCCGCGCGCTGTCGCCGGAACTGGCGATCGCGTCCCAGCAGTCGCGAGGAACCCCCAGCCGCCCGATCTGCCGCTCGACGCTGGCGCGGGGCTTCGGCGAGTTGGTCAGACACCCCCAGAGATCGCAGAACAGCGCATCGTATCGGTCGGCGATGTCGCTGAGCGACTGGACGATCTGGGTCAACGAAGCCTCCGCGGCTGGACGGGGGGCCGGCGCCCCCGGGGAACGCACCATCCGCGTCGTCAGAGCCTGAGGTTCGGGATGATCTGCTTCTTGCGGCTCATGATGCCGGGCAGCACCACGGTATCGCCGGTGACGGTGGCGCCGAAGCTGCGCTCGGCAATGGTCTTCACCAGGTCGTTCGGCACCAGAAGCGTCGCCTCTTCCCGCAGGATGTCGACGACGAACAGCAGCACCTGGTCGGCGCCGTCCTCCTTCGCCACATCGACCATCGAGGCCATCAGGCTGTCCTTGCGCGCCAGAACGGTGCCCGGCGACGTCGTCTCGAGCACCGAGACGCGGAGGTCCTTGCCGCCGACCTCGTATTCCTTCGAATCCATCCGCAGGAGGTCGGCGTCCGAAAAGCGCGAGACGTCGGACTTCGCGGCGAACATCTCGGCCGCATAGGAGGGGATGTCGATCCCGAGGTCGGCCGCCAGCCGCACCGCCAGGTCGCGGTCGACCGGA
>JALORM010000072.1 GCA_025458985.1 Paracoccaceae bacterium
GTTCACCCCGCCTTCGAGGGCTACCTCTCGCGCGTCGTCGGCTGGATGGAGGCCAAGGTCGAAAGCCTCGCCCGTTTCGCGGCCGACCCCTCGTCGGGCGGCGGAATGCAGGCCTCGGACTACCTGATGCTGATGGTCCTGAACCGCGAGCTTCCGGTGCTTCGGCACCTCAAGGTCTCGGGCAAGGTCCATCCCGAACGGCTCTATGAAAAGCTGATCTCGCTGGCGGGCGAGCTTGCCACCTTCGACCAGGGCGACCGGCACGCCGCCGACTACGGCGCCTACGACCACGACGACCCGAAGAAGACCTTCACGCCCGTCGTCCAGGACATCCAGCGCCTGCTGGCGCGCGACGTCGGCCGCGCGGTGCGCCTGCCGCTGAAGGAGGTCCGGCCGAACAGCTTCGCGGCGCTCGTCAACGACCGCAACCTCTTTGCGCAGGCGGCCTTCGTGGTCGAGGTGGGTGCCGGCCTGCCGCTGACCCAGGTGCAGCAGCAGTTCCCGCAGCTCTGCAAGGTCGGGCCGTCGACGCGGATGAAGGAAATCATCAACAACAACCTTCCGGGCGTGCCGCTGATGCACCTGCCGAATCCGCCGCGGCAGATCCGGGTGGTGGCCTCGAACGTCTACTTCCTTCTGGACAAGTCGACCGAGCTCTGGCGCGAATTCTCGGTCGCTCCTGCCATCGGGATGCACTTTGCCGGAAGCTGGCCCGGCCTTAAGCTGGAGCTCTGGGCGATCCCGGAGAAGCTCTGAATGAGCGACAAGGACAAGACCGTCTTCGGGCAGCCCCTGCCCACCCCGCCGCGCCCCGGGGGCGGAGGGCAGGGTGGCGGCGCCCCCGGTGGCCAGGGAGGCCAGGGTGGGGGCGAGAAGACGGTGTTCGGCGCCCCGATGCCTCCGCCCGCGCCGCGTCCGCCGTACCCCCAGCCGGTGCCGCCCGCCCCGCAGGTGCCGGCGGGACGCGTCGCCCCCGCGAGCCCACCCCCGCCGATGCCGGGACAGTACCCTCCGCCGCGCCCTGCCTATCCGCCGCCGGGCACCGAGGATACCTGGCTGGGCGGGGCGCTGAACCCGGGAGGTGGCTACGGCCAGCCGCACCCGCCGCAGCAGCCCTCCTGGCACGATCCGGCGCATGGTCAGCCCGGGTATGGCCAGCCGGGCTACGGACAGCCCGGCTACGGACAGCCCGGCTATGGCCAGCCCGGGTACGGACAGCCCGGCTACGGGTCGCCCCAAGGCTATCCGCCGCCCGGCTATCAGCAGCCGCAGTACCAGACGCCGCAGTACGTGCCGCAAAGCGTGCCGACGGGCGCCGAGATGTTCCCCGAGATCCCGCGCCCCGACGCGCAGCCGCAGCGCCAGGTCACGCCGCGCATCGCGCTTGCCGATGCGCTGCGGGCGACCGGTCTCGGCAAGGGCGGCTCGACCAACCCGCTGGTCGCGGCTGCGGCGAACCTGCTGATCCTGCTCGGCCGGCTTCGTACCGGCCTTGTCGAGATGCAGGCCGGGCCGCTGATCGACCATGTCGCGCGCGAGATCGACGACTTCGAACGCAACGCGCTGGCCTCGGGCGTCGGCGCGCAGGACGCGCGCGAGGCCAAGTATGCGCTTTCGGCCACCGCCGACGACATCGTGCAGAACCTGCCGGGCGCCGACCGAACGACATGGCTGCAGTACTCGATGGTCGCCCGGTTCTTCGGCGAACGGTCGTCCGGCGTCGGCTTCTTCCGCCTGATGGATGACGCGATGAAGGCGCCCGGCCAGCGCTTTCACCTGCTGGAGCTGATGCTTACCTGCCTGTCGCTGGGGTTCGAGGGACAGTACCGCACGGCCCAGAACGGCGCGGTCGAACTGGCCCGCATCCGTGCGGCGATCTACGAGACGCTGCGCCGTGTCCACCCGAGGCCCGACGACGACGTGTCAGTGCGCTGGGCTCCGGTGCCGATGGGCAAGCGGCGGCTTTCGGGGGGTGTGCCGCTCTGGATCGTGGCCGGAGTCGCCGCGGTTCTGGTGGTGGCCCTCTTCGCGACGCTGTCGACCCTGCTCGCCCGGCACGGCACGCAGGTGCAGTCCGACATCATCGCGATGCACCAGGGCCTGCCGGACGTGATCATCGAGAGGACCGAGCCCGTCGTGCAGGCCTACGTGGCACCGGACTCGACCCAGCTTCAGCGCATCCGTGACGGCCTCGCCGCCGCCATCGCCGATGGCCGCGTCGAGGTCGAGGCGAAGGGTGACTTCATCATGGTGCGCGTCGGCGACGCACTGCGCTTCCGCTCGGCCCGGGCCGAGCTCGAGAACGACTTCCTGCCGCTTGCGCAGGAAATCGGCCGCGCGCTTGACCCCGAACCCGGCCCGATCCTCGTGGCGGGCCACACCGACAGCCAGCGCCTGTCGGGACGCGGCCGGTTCAAGACGAACGAGGAACTGTCGGAGGCCCGTGCCCAGACCGTGGCCGACATCCTGGCCGGAACCCTCAGCGACGCAAGCCGCATCACGGTGCAGGGCCTCGGCGCGGTCGAACCGATTGCCGACAACGAAACCCCCGAGGGACGCGCCAAGAACCGCCGCGTCGAGGTGATGATCGCCAAGGAGGGCACCTATTGAGGCTGTTCGGCTACATCCCGATCCCCAGCCCGCGCCGGCTTCTACGCGCGCGCTGGATGCGGGTGCCGCTGATCGTGATCGGCGTCCTGAGCATCCTTGCCGCGATCTGGTTCGGCCTGCCGATGACCGGGGTGGAATTCCTGGCGCAGGCATGGGTCCGCGCCGGGCTGATCGGCGCAATCCTCTTCGTGATCTTCCTGACCATGTTCCTGCGCTGGAACCGCCGCCGCCGTGCCGCCGCGGCGCTGGAGGAAAACCTGGTGCGCGAGCCGGTCGGCGACGCGCGGGTGCTGTCCGAGCGGATGCGCGAGGCGCTCGACAAGCTGAAGAAGTCGGGCGGCAAGACCTACCTCTACGACCTGCCCTGGTACATCATCATCGGCCCCCCCGGCGCCGGCAAGACGACTGCCCTGAAGAACGCCGGCATCGAGTTTCCCGGATCCAAGGGCCAGATCGATGCGGTCGAGGGCTTCGGCGGCACGAAGAACTGCGACTGGTGGTTCGCCGAGGACGCGGTGCTGATCGACACCGCCGGCCGCTACACCACCCAGGACAGCGACCGCGAGGCCGACGAGGCCAGTTGGAAGGCGTTCCTCGACCTGCTGAAGAAGGGCCGGCCGAACCAGCCGATCAACGGTGTGATCCTTGCGTTCTCGGCCGAGGACATGATGCGGGCAGGCCCCGGGCAACTCGACGCGCAGGCCGAGACGGTGCGCGCGCGTCTGGCCGAGGTGCACGAGGTCCTGAAGATCGACTTTCCGGTCTATGTGCTCTTCACAAAGGCCGACCTGATCGCTGGCTTCCGCGAGTACTTCTCAAGTTTCAACCAGTCGCGACGCAAGGTTGTCTGGGGTGCGACCTTCCAGACCCGCGACCGGGCCGAGGCGACCCATGCCAAGGTGGCGACCGAGTTCGACGCGCTGGTGAGCCGGCTCAGCGACGAGGTCATCGACCGGATGAGCGAAGAGCCCGACGGCATCAGCCGGATCGCGATCTTCGGCCTGCCGGGGCAGATGGCGCTGCTGCGCGACAACGTGGTCGAGTTCCTGCGCCGGGTCTTCGAGCCGACGCGCTACAAGACCAACGCGATCCTGCGGGGCTTCTACTTCACCTCGGGCACCCAGGAGGGCAACCCGATCGACCAGGTCCTGGGCGCCATGGCCCGCAACCAGGACGACGGCGCCTTCACGCCCGCCTTCATGTCGGGCAAGGGCAAGAGCTATTTCCTGCACGACCTTCTGAAGAAGGTGATCTTCGAGGAAAGCGACTGGGTCTCGACCGACGCGCGCGCGGTGCGGCGGGCGGCGGTGCTTCGGTCGCTGGGCCTTGGGACCATCGCGGTCGCCTCGCTTGGCGCGGCGGGGGTGTTCGGCTGGAGCTTCTGGCAGAACACCCAGCTTCTGAATCGGGCCGAGGCGCAGGGCGCGGCCTACTTCGGCGCCGCCCAGAACGAGATCCGCCGCGAGGTGATCGACGACACGGACCCCTCGCTGGTCATGCCGCACCTGCAGGACCTGCGGATGATGACGGCCGGCTATGGCGACGAGCGCGAACCGACGCTGTGGGAGGGGATGGGCCTCGGCCAGCACCGGCGCGTGAACAACGCGGCCGAACGCGCCTATTCCGACGCGCTGGAACGGATGCTGCGCCCGCGCCTGATCCTGCACATGGAAAACGAGATCCCACGGCTGATCGTGGAAGGCGACACCGCGGGCGTCTACCGGGCACTCAAGGTCTACATCCTGCTTGGCGGTCAGCAGGGCGGCGCGCCCGACGATGCGGCGATCCAGACCTACTTTGCCGAGGTCTGGCGCGGCCAGTTCGCCTCGGCCGGCCAGATCGCCGACCGCGACCGGCTGGAGGCGCACCTTGCCGCGATGCTGGAACTCGACGATACCCGCACGCCGGGGATCGCCATCGACCCCGAGATCGTGCGCCGCGCGCAGGAGGTCATCGTCAACCTGCCGCTGGCCGAACAGGCCTACGCCTCGATCAAGGACCGCGCCGCGACCTCGGGCGTGCCGGACTTCAATCTGGTCGAACGTCTGTCGGGCCAGGTCGAGCAGGTGTTCCGCACCCGCGACGGCAGCGCGCTTGGCGACGTCGGGGTGCCGGCGCTCTTCACCTTCGAGGGATACTGGGGCTTCTTCCTCGACGAGCTGACGGCGGCGCGGCAGCGCCTGCAGGACGACCAGTGGGTGCTGGGCGACGCAGCCGGGCGCGTCGGCTACGAAACCCAGCTGGCGGGGCTGGAGCGTGACCTGCATCGGCTCTACCAGGCCGATTTCGTCGAAAGCTGGAACGCGCTGTTCGCGCGGATCGAGCTTGCGCCCCTGTCCGCCGACGCCCCGGGCTTCGACGTCCTGGCCGCGGCGGCCTCACCAGTGGCCTCGCCGATCCTGGGGCTCGTGAAGGCGGTCGACGAAGAGACGCGCCTGACCCGGCTCTACGAGCAGATCGAAGGGCTGGATGCCGCGACGCTTGCCTCGCAGGGGCTTGGCGCGAACCTCGGCAGCGCGGTGATGAACCGCATCTACTCGCGCTCGGGCATGTTCCAGCGCGTGGTGATCGACAGCCTGCGCGACGGCGAGAAGGAACAGGCCAGGGCCGGCGGGGTCGAGGAAGACAGCCAGCGCCGTCAGGTGGAGCGGATCACCGAGCAATTCGCCAACTGGCACATCCTGTTGCGCGGGGCCGAAGGCCAGCGGCCCGTCGACGCGCTTCTGGCGAACCTGACCAAGCTGCGCGAGAACCGCCGCACGGCGGCGGCTGCGCCCTCGCCGACCGATGAGCAGCTTCTGCAGCCGATCCTGTCGACGCTGACGATGAACAACACCTCGCTGCCCGAGCCGATGGCGCAGTTCATGAACCAGGCCGAGGGCGAGTTCCGCGCGGTGGCCCAGAACGCCACCATGGCGCAGCTGAACCAGGCGCTGACCAGCGACGTGACCAGCGTCTGCCAGCAGACCATCGAGCCGGCCTTCCCCTTCGGCGGGGGGCGGCATGTGGCGCCGGCCACCTTCGGCCAGTTCTTCGGCCCCGGCGGCGCGATGGACCGCTACTACAGCACCTACCTCCAGCCGCATGTGACGCGCACCTCGGCGGGGCTCCAGCCCATCGCAGGCAGCCCCATCGGCGACCGCATCTCGCCCACGACGCTGCGCCAGTTCGAGCGCGCCGAGGCGATCCGGGCGGCGTTCTTCGGATCGGGAAGCCCCGAGCCTCAGGTGGCGATGTTCATCAGCCACGAGGCGTCGAGCCCGTCGGTCGAGCTTGCGGTGCTGACCGTCAACGGCACCGAGGTGAAGACCCGTCCCAACGACACGCCGGCGGCTGCGGTCTGGCCGGGCGCGAGTACCGGGGTGATGCTCCAGCTCTTCCCGCAGGAAGATGGCCGGCCCAACGCCCAGCAGTTCAGCGACGGGCGCTGGGCGATCGTCGATTTCCTGCGGCAGGGCGGGGCGCGGGCCTCGGGCAACGTCGCCACCCTGACGCACCAGATCGGCGGGCGCTCGATCACCTACCGGATCGAGTTCGAAAGCACGACCGTTCCGTTCCTGATGCCCGAGCTGTCCGACTTCTCCTGCCCGACCAGCCTGGAATGAGTGGCCAGACCATGACGCTGACGGTCGGTATCCTCGGCAAGCACCCAGCCTTCGGCGACTTCCTCCGCCACGGCATCAGCGAAGAGGTTGCCGGCCGTCTGACCGGCTGGATCGACCCGACCCTGCATGCGCTGCGCGACCAGCAGGGCGACCGGTGGGAGGCGTTCTGGGACAGCGCGCGCGGGGTGCGTTTCTGGATCGGCCGGGCGGTGGCGGGCCGCACGCTCGCCGGCGTGTTCCTGCCCTCGCGCGACCGCGTCGGGCGGCGCTATCCGCTGGTGCTGGTGGCCGAGGGCGTGGACCTGCCTGCGCCGGTCGAAGCGCCCGACCAGGCCTTCCATGCGGCGCTGGAGGCCCATCTCGACGCCGTGCGTCCGGGCGAGGGGGCGCGGTCGCTGCTGGCCGGGCTCGACGCCGCGGCCCTGCCGGCGGCGCCCGAGCCGCCCGAGGCGCTGGCGCTTGGCCCGATCCTCTGGGCGCACCACCCTGACGGTGATCTTGCGGCCCTGCTGGAAGCCGCCGCCCCCGTCGACCGGGCCCGCGCGCAGACCGCGCGCAGCTACTGGTGGGCGCCGGGCGCCGACGGTCGGCCGGCGATCTGGCTTGGCCAGCCGGGGCTTCCGGCGCCGGCGTCCCTGGGTTGGCTTCTGGGCGGCCTTCCCGCCGCTGCGCCCGCCGCCGACCCGGGCCGCCCGACTGAAAGCCCTGCCCCCGCGGACGAGGCTGCCCATGTTCCATAACGACTTCTTCAGCTTCGAGACCGGCCAGGCGACCGATGTCGGCCGCGTCCGTGAGGTGAACGAGGACAGCTTCCTGTCGCGGCCCGACTCCGGTCTGTGGGTCGTGGCCGACGGCATGGGCGGGCACGCGGCCGGCGACTTCGCCAGCCAGACCATCGTGCACGAGCTTTTCTCGATCGGCGTTCCTGGCTCGGCCGAAGACCTGCGCATGCGGTTCATGGAACGTCTTGGCCGCGCCAACGACGCGATCCTTGCCCATGCCGCGGAACTCGACCGCGGCAGCATCGGCGCGACCGTGGTCGCGCTTCTGGTGCATGGCGCGGACTATGCCTGCATCTGGTCGGGCGACAGCCGCATCTACCGCCTGCGGGACGGGGTGCTGGAGCAGCAGACCCGCGACCATACCGAGGTGCGCGCCCTGGTCGAGGCGGGCTCGATCACCCAGGAAGAGGCGATCAACTGGCCGCGGCGGAACGTGATCACGCGGGCCATCGGCGTCTTCGAGACGCCCGAGTGCGAGATGGTGACCGACCGGCTCAGGCTGGGCGACACCTTTCTTCTGTGCTCGGACGGGCTGACCGAACACCTGTCGGACGCCGAGATCGCGGGGTTTCTTGCCCATCACGACGCGCAGGGCGCCTGCGACCGCATGATCGCCGAGACGCTTGCACGCGGCGCGCGCGACAACGTGACCGTCATCGTCATGCGCTGTCTCCCGCCGCCGGTCCCGGAACTCGACGCCCT
>JALORM010000073.1 GCA_025458985.1 Paracoccaceae bacterium
GGCGCCGGCGGAACGGCGCGCAGGATCAGCCAGAGGATCGGCAGAAGCACCAGCCCCAGAAGCAGCATGGGCGCCGCGAACCCGATGGGACCCAGCATCCACATCAGCGCCGCCGCTCCAGCGCGCGGTAGAGCCAGAGCAGCGCCGGCAGCGCCGGCGCCCCGGTGTGATGCACGCTGGCCTGCCAGCCGGTGAGCCGGGCGAGGTCCTGAAGCCGCGCCTTGCGCGCCGCCAGCCGGTCCAGATAGCGCGCGCGCAGGTCGCCCGCCTTCAGCGTCTCGTGCCTGAGCGTGCCGCCCATGCTTTCGAAGATGGTGCGGCCGTCGAAGGGAAACTCTTCCTCCTGCGGGTCGAGCACCATCAGGATCGCGCCTCGCACCCCGCGGTCGGCCGCCTTCAGAAGCTGTGTCTCGACGGCCTCGGGAGAGCCGAGGAAATCCGACAGGAACGCGGCCCGGGAATGCGGCAGCATGCCCCGCGCCTCGGGCGCGCCGTAGTCGCCGCTGCCGTCCGGGCCATCCGCCTGACGGGATAGCACGGTCGCGATGCGCACCAGCTGCGCCTCGCCCCGCGCCGGGCGGACGGCGTCATCGAAAAGGCCGACCCGCTCGCCCCCGCGGATCAAGAGGACGCCAAGTGCCAGCGCAAGAAGCCGCGCCCGTTCGGCCTTGGACGGGCGGTCCTTGCCGCCCGAGAAGCCCATCGAGGCCGAGCCGTCGACCCAGAGCTGCACCGACTGCGCGGCCTGCCATTCCTTCTCGCGCACGAAATGGGCATCCGACCGGCCTGACCGGCGCCAGTCGATCGCGCGCGCCTCGTCCGAGGCGGTGGCGGGGCGGTACTGCCAGAATTCGTCGCCCTGGCCCGACCGGCGCCGCCCGTGTTCGCCCAGAAGCACGGTCGCTGCCAGATGCTCGGCCTCCGCCAGAAGCGGGGGGAGGGGGGCAGCCAGCGCCTCGGCGCCCTGGCGCAGATGCGCGGCCCCGGTCACGAAAGCCTCTCCTGCCCCTTCATTCTGTCGAAAATACTCCCGGGGGTGCGGGGGCAGGCAGCCCCCGCTCCGACGCCCCCGCGCTGTGCGAGAGCGTGTCGCGGGCGGGGGGTGTGCCACCCTCCGCGTCCCCTGCGAGAATTTTCGACAGACTGACGGAGGGGGCGGATCAAGCCGCCGCCTCCACCCGCGTCACGCCCTCGGCCACGCGGTCGATCACCCCGCCGAGCGTGACGCCCCGCGCCCGTGCCGAGAACGACAGCGCCATGCGGTGGGACAGGACGGGGCGGGCCAGCGCCAGGACATCCTCGGCCGAAGGCGCCAGGCGGCCGTCGAGAAGGGCGCGCGCGCGTACGGTCAGCATCAGCGCCTGCGCGGCGCGCGGGCCGGGGCCCCAGGCGACCGTCTCGGTGACTTCTGCCGAGGCGCCCGGCTCGCCCGGACGGCAGGCGCGCACCAGGTCGAGGATCAGCTCGACCACCCCGTCGCCGACCGGCATCCGGCGGATCGTGCGCTGCGCGGCGATCAGCTCGGCCGCGGTGAAGACGCCGTGGGCGGCCTCTTCCTCGACCCCGGTCGTCGCGATGAGGATGTCGCGCTCGGTCGCACGGTCGGGGTACTCGACGTCGATCTGGACAAGGAACCGGTCGAGCTGCGCCTCGGGCAAAGGGTAGGTGCCTTCCTGCTCGATCGGGTTCTGGGTGGCCAGAACGTTGAACGGGCGCGGCAGCGGCCGGTGGGTCCCCGCGATCGTCACCTCGCGTTCCTGCATCGCCTGGAGAAGGGCCGACTGCGTGCGCGGCGAGGCGCGGTTGATCTCGTCGGCCATCAGAAGCTGGCAGAAGATCGGGCCCTCGATGAAGCGGAAGGCGCGGCGGCCATCCTCGGCCGTTTCCAGGACCTCCGAGCCCAGGATGTCGGCCGGCATCAGGTCGGGCGTGAACTGGATGCGACGTCCGTCAAGGCCCATGACGGTCGACAGCGTGTCGACCAGCCGCGTCTTGCCAAGGCCGGGCAGCCCGATCAGCAGCCCGTGCCCGCCGCACAGAAGCGCCGCCAGCGTCAGGTCGACCACCTTCTCCTGGCCGATGAATCGCCGGGTGATCGACAACTTCGCCTCGGCGAGTCTTGCCCCCAGCGTTTCGATCTCGGCCACCAGGGCGTCGGCTTCGGCCATGACATCTCTCCCGTCCGCGACTATCTGGGGTATTAGACGGAGATATTCCCCGGGTCGCAATTGGCAAAACCCATGAGCGCACAAAACATCGTGAAACCCTCGGCCGACACGATCGCGGCGGCGGCGGCGCGGGGCGCGGGCCGGAAGGGGCCGGCGCCGGTGCACCTGTGGAATCCGCCCTTCTGCGGCGATCTCGACATGGAGATCCGGCGCGACGGCACCTGGTTCTACCTCGGCACGCCGATCGGGCGACCGGCGCTTGTCCGCCTGTTCTCGTCGATCCTCAAACGCGAGGGCGACGCCTATTTCCTGGTCACCCCAGCGGAAAAGGTGGGCATAAGGGTCGAGGATGCGCCCTTCCTCGCGGTCGATGTCGAGGCCGAGGGTCAGGGGCGCGACCAGCGCCTGACCTTCCGTACCCAGGTCGACGACGAGGTGACGGCCGGTCCGGCCCACCCGATCCGCGTGGTGCGCGACCCTGCGACGGGCGAACCCGCTCCCTACGTCCTCGTGCGCGCGAACCTCGAGGCGCTGATCGATCGCAAGACCTTCTACCGGCTTGTCGATCTTGGCACTCACGAGGATCACGAGGGCGCGCGGTGGTTCGGCCTCTGGTCGTCCGGACGGTTCTTTCCGGTGATCCCGTCGGACGAGCTTGCCTGACATGCCGCGCTTCTGCGCCAACCTGACGTTTCTCTTCACCGAAGTGCCGATGCTCGACCGCCCTGCCGCGGCGGCGCGGGCGGGGTTCGAAGCGGTCGAGATCCTGTTTCCCTACGACGAACCGGCCGCCGCGGTGGCCGAGCGGGCGCGGCTGGCGGGCCTGCCCATCGCGCTCATCAACACGCCGCCCCCGAACTGGACCGGCGGCGACCGCGGCTTTGCCGCGGTTCCGGGGGGCGAGGCGCGGTTCCGCAGCGACTTCGACCGGGCGCTGCGCTTTGCGAAGGTGCTGAAGCCGCGCCACCTCCACGTCATGGCCGGCAAGGCCGAGGGGTCGGAAGCGCGCGCGACCTACCTGCGCAACCTGCGCTGGGCGGCCGAGCGCGCACCGGGCCAAAGCCTGACGATCGAGCCGATCAACCCGCACGACATGCCGGGCTACTTCCTGAACGACTTTCCCACGGCGCTCGACATCCTGGCCGAGGTCGGCGCGCCGAACCTGCGGCTTCAGTTCGATGCCTATCACGCGCAGCGGATCCATGGCGACGCCATGGCGGCCTGGGAGGCGAGCCGCGACAGCACCGCGCATGTCCAGATCGCCGGCGTGCCCGGGCGCCACGAGCCCGCGGGGGGCGACATCGACTATCCCGCGTTCTTCGCCGCCCTCGACGCCGACGGCTATGCCGGGTGGGTCAGCGCCGAATACACTCCCGCGGGCCGGACCGAGGATGGTCTTGGCTGGCTGCGCGCGGGCTCCTGACAGAAGGCTGTCAGGAGGGGTATGCGAGGGAAGGGCTCCCAACCTTGCCAAGGAGCGACTGCCATGACCCACACACCCGATCACGCCGCCGTCTGGTTCGAACTGCCGGTGCGCGACATGACGAAGGCCATCGCCTTCTACAACGCCGTCTTCGACGCGGGCCTGGTGCTCGACACCTCGGGCCCCAACCCGATGGCCGTCTTTTCGATCAAGGGCGGGCCGATGTCGGGCGGCGTGTCGGGGCATCTCTATCCCGGGACCCCGGCGAAGTCGGGCGCCGGGCCGACCGTCCACCTGATCGTGCCCGACCGGCTGGAAGACGCCTGCGACCGCCTGACGGGGGCCGGCGGCGAGGTCATCGGGCCGGTCATCGAGATGCCCTGGGGGCGCTTTGTCTACGCCACGGACCCCGACGGCAACTCGATCGGCCTGTTCCAGCCGAAGCTGGCGGCCTGATGTCCGCCGTATCCCATGCGTAGGGCCGACCGCCTGTTCCAGATCGTTCAGCATCTGAGGGGCGGGCGGCTTCTGACCGCGCGGGCGCTGGCCGAGCGGCTAGAAGTGTCCGAGCGGACGATCTACCGGGACATGGCCGACCTCGTTGCCTCGGGTGTCCCGATCGACGGCGAGGCCGGGGTCGGCTACCTGATGCGGGCGGGCTACGACCTGCCGCCGCTGATGTTCACCCGCGACGAGGTCGTGGCCCTCGTCGCGGGCGTACGCCTTCTGCGCGCCTGGGGCGGGGCCGCGATGGCGCGGGCCGCCGAGGAGGCGCTGGTCAAGATCGAGGCGGTCCTGCCCGAGGACGAACGCGCCCGGGCAAACGGCGTCCAGATCCACGCCTTTCCGACGATGGCGCTCGATCCGGCGGCGCGGGCGCGGCTCGACCTGCTCGACCGGGCGATCCAGGCACGGACCCGGCTGGTGCTCGGCTATGCCGACGAGGCGGGGGCAATCACGCAACGCCGTGTCCGGCCGCTGGGCCTTGTGTTCTGGGGCAAGGTCTGGACCCTCGTCGCGTGGTGCGAGCTGAGGCAGGATTTCCGCATGTTCCGTGTCGACCGCATCGGCCGTGCCGAGGCCGAGGGGACATTCCGGCCCGAAAAGGGCCGGACGCTCAGGGATTTCTATGCCTGCGAGGCTCAGCATGCCCCATGAGCGACCTACTCGACCGCGTGCAGCACCTGGCCTGTCAGCTCGCGGCACGACGCGGCGTCGCCGCCGAGCCGCAGCGCGCCGTCCTCTGCCGGCTCGATGCTGCAGGTGAACGAGGCCGCCCGCAGATCGCCCGAGACGTCGCTCAGGTCCAGCGTGCCACCCTCGGCGGTCCACTGGCCACGGGCTGCCTGTCCGGTTTCGTCGTTCGCCATTTCGAAACTGCCGTCCTCGGCGAAGGTCACGCGCACCGGGCCCGTGGCGTAGTTGCCCGGCGCCAGCCGCGCCGCGGCGGATGCCGCGGGGCCGGCCCCTGCGGCGGTCTCACCCGCTCCGGCCGGGGTCTGGTCCTCATCGGCCGACGCCTCGTCTGCCCCGGCAGGCTGCGGGCTTGGGCCGTCTCCGGAGGCGGGTCGCGCCTCGGGCGCGTTGCCCTCGTCGCCGTCCCCGCTGTCGCCGCCCTCGCGCTGCGTTTGCGGGCGCGGCGAGGTCAGCGCCCATGTCATGTCGCTTCCCTGGGCCTGCAGGGCGGCGATCCGCTGTTCCACCGTTGCCAGCGCCTCGCCGCGCTTCGACACTTCGGCACTCAGCGCCGTGAGGATCTCCTGTACCGAACCGCGCTGTTCCTCGGCGGCGGTCACGTCATCCACCAGGTCGTCACGCCGTTCGACCAGCTCGGTCACGTGGGCCGACAGCGCCTCGGCTTCCGCGGCCAAGCTGTCCCGGCGCGCCTGCGCCTCTTCCATTGCGGCGGCGAGCTGCTGTTCCTGTTCGCGGGCCTCCTGCACCCGGGCCTCGGCGGTTGCAGCCTGCTCGGTAAGCCGCGCGACGTCGGCGTTCAGCGCGGCCAGCGTCTCTTGCACCCGTGCCTCCTGCGCACGCGCCTCTTCAAGCCGGGCGCCCACCTCGGAAAGCTCGCCCGTGGCGGTTTCGAGCCGACCGGTCTTCTCGGAAAGCTGTGCGTCGAAACCCGACAGCTCCTCGCGCAGGGGGGCAAGCTGCTCTTCCAGTCGGGCAACGTCGTCGCGGCGGGCCGTGGCGTCACGCTCCAGCGCCGCCAGCCCTTCCTCGGCCGCAGTCCGGCGGGCGTCTGCCTCGCCGAAGGCGGTCTCGGCGGACATCCGGCTCACCTCCAGCTGCCGCACCTCCTCTGCCAGCGTCGACTGGCGCGCTTCGAGCTGGTCCAGTGAGCCCGTCAGGGCAGTGCGCTCGGTGATCTCGTTGCGCAGGCCGGACCGGTCGGTCGCGATCCACAGCGCGACTCCCCACCCCAGAAGCGCAAGCACCGCGACGGCCAGTGTCACGGGGCGGCGGAATTCCTGCTTCAGATCGATTGCCATGTCGTCGCCTCCCGGAAGGTCCCCCGCCGGGCGCCCCGGTGGCGCACCTTGGCAAGGTCCATGACAGAACGGCAAAGGTGGCCCGGGGGTTCCCGTCTGCGTCAGCGGCGGAAGGGCTTCGGCCGCAGGCCCTGCGTGGCGCTGCCCGTTACCTCGGAGATCCGTGCGGCCCGTGTCGGTGCGGTCTTCGCGGTCTTGATCCATTCCAGCGTGCCGCGCCGAACGCTGCGCGGCCAGCCGCCCCAGACCGCACGCAGGCCATCGCCGTCGAGCGCCGCGGCAAGGTCGGGCGGGACCTCCAGCCGCTCGACATCGTCGAGGAACGTCCACATCCCGCTCGCCTTCGCCGCCTCGACCTTGGCAAGCCCTGCGGGTGTCATCGCTCCCGAGGCAACGGCACGGTCCACATGCGCCTTGTTGATCGCCGACCAGGCGGACTTCGGATTCCGCGGCGCGATCAGGATCATCGACCGGTCGGCGTCGAGCGCCCGGGTCACGCTGTCGATCCAGCCCCAGCAGAGCAGTTCCTCGACCAGCGGCTCGTAGGGCATGTAGTCGGGGTGGCGCTTCTTGTAGCTCGCAAGCCAGACCGGGCCGGATTCCGCATGGTGCGCGGCCAACCAGTCGCGCAGGTCCGCGCGGGACCGGACGGTCAGGATCGGGGCGTCGTCGGCGGCGCCCATCAGGCGCCGCCCTTCGCGGCGTCCCACGCTTTCAGCCACCGCTTCGGCGCCGCCGCCCGCCACTGGGCGATCAGCCGGGCCGTCGCCCAGCCGCGGTCGATCCGGCCCGCCCGGACGAGGACGTAGGGGTGCTTGAGGTAGTGCGGGTGCAGGAAAAACGTCTCGGGGTCCGCCGCCATCAGCATCTCGCGCTCGTCGAACGAGGCCGGGAAAACGGCGGCGTCGGCATAGGGCGACCACCAGACCCACATCCGTCCGTGGGCCTTGAGGCAGGGGTTGCCCCAGGCCGTCGTCTCGACCACCTCGGGCAGGCCCAGTCCGAGGCCCAGTGCCTTCAGCTCGCCATAGGTGCGGATCGGATCGGCTTGCGCGGTCATGGCAGGCCTTCCCCCGCAGTGCAGCCGTACGGCCCGGCCGAAGCGCGCTGCTTCATCTTCAATGCGCCTCGGCCCAGTTGGCCCCGCGCCCGGCATCGACTGTCAAAGGTACGGTCAGGTGCACCGCCGGGTCGGCGGCGCCTTCCATCACGTCCTTCACCTGGGCGATCACCGCGTCCTCGGCGCCCTCGTCCACCTCGAACAGCAGTTCGTCATGGACCTGCAGCAGCATCGTCGCGGGCAGGCCGTCGATGGCGGCGGGCATCCGGATCATCGCCCGGCGGATCACGTCGGCGGCCGTGCCCTGGATCGGCGCGTTGATCGCGGCGCGGCGGGCGAAGCCGGCGGTCGGGCCCTTGGCGTTGATCTCGGGCGTGTGGATCTTCCGCCCGAACAGGGTCTGCACGAAGCCCTCGCGCTTGGCGAAGGCGATCGTGGCGTCCATGTAGTCGCGGATGCCGGGGAAACGCTCGAAGTAAGTGTCGATGAAGGCCTGCGCCTCGTCGCGCGGGATGCGCAGGTTGCGC
>JALORM010000074.1 GCA_025458985.1 Paracoccaceae bacterium
CGGCAGTACCGCGAGTCTGGCGGGGTGCCGATCCCGGCGCTGGACCGGCTTGCGGACTGGCTGCCAGCCAACATGCCTCCGGAGGACGGGGCAGTGGCCATCGCACATGGCGACTTCCGGCTGGGCAACCTGATGTTTCACCCGACCGACCCGCGCGTGGTCGCGGTTCTGGACTGGGAGCTTTCGACGCTGGGCCATCCGCTGGCAGACCTCGGTTTCTGCGTGATGCCGTGGCATTCCGCGCCCGAGGAATACGGCGGGCTCCTCGGCACCGGGTGGGAGGGGTCGGGCATTCCGACCCGGGAGGAGTTTCTGGCCGAGTACCACGCCCATGCCCGGCCCACGGCGCCCCTGCTGCCATTCCATGTGGCCTTCGCGCTGTTCCGGTTCGCGGTGATCTTCCGGGGCATCGCCGACAGGGCGCGGGCGGGAAGCGCAGCCTCGGCCGAGGCGGCGACGCTGGAGCCGCTGGCGGGGCGCTTTGCGGCGCGCGCACTGGAGGCGATCGGCGAGGGGCCGCGCTCGCGCACGGGTGCTGCCTGAGCGCTGCGCCGGGCCGCGTCAGGGCGGCGCGGGGGTGGTGCGAACCGCCGTCAGGCTGGGCGACACGCTGACCGCGAACCCAAGCTGGCTTTCGTCGCCCAGGGCGGCGCCGATCCCGAAGTCGCGGCGGTCGAGCGTGACGGTACCGCTCATGCGGGCGGTATCGCCATCAAGCGCAAGATCGAAGGGCAGGGTGACCGGCATCGTCACACCCTTGAGCGTCAAGGTGCCGGCGGCGACATGGCGGGTGCCCTCGGGGCGGATGGTGGCACGGAAGGTGGCGGTCGGGTGCCTGTCGGACGCAAAGAAATCGGGGCCGAGCGCCTGGCCGGTCACCGAGCCGAGCGTGAGGGAGCCGATGGCGATGGTGACGGTGACCTCGCCCGTGCCGGTCTCGGGCGCGAAGGCGATTGCGGCGGTCCAGTCGGCGAACTGGCCTTCGACATCGGCGCCCATCTGGCGGACTGAGAAGGCGAGCGTTCCTTCGGTAACGGTCCACTCGCCGGCGATGCGGTCAAGCGGCACGGCCGCCGGCGCCTCGCTGCCGCGCCCGAGGATCAGCCCCACTCCGAGCGCGGCCGCCCACAGCGCCAGCGCCGCGACGGCCGGCGCGCGCCGGCGGGACGCGCGGACCGGAGGGGCGGCCAGAGCAGCGGTCGGGGCGCGGCCCGACCACATCCGCGAAAGCGTGCCGTCCCGGTCCCAGAGCGCGTGTTTCAGTGCGCCCGCCACGTGCAGCGCAACCGCCGCGATCAGGACCTTGGTGAAGACCCAGTGGAGCGCCCCGAGGATCTCGGCCAGCCGCGGGTCCTTCGGCACGAGCGGCAGCGACTGGCCGAAGGGCCAGAGGATCGGCGCGAATCCGTCGGTCGCGGCGTGGTGGAGCCAGCCCGAGAGCGGCGCCGCGACCAGCGCGATGTAGAGCGCCCAGTGCACCGCCTCGGCCAGGATGGTCTCGAGACGCCGGTCGGGGTGGAGCGGTGCGGGCCGGACCTGCGTCAGCGCCCAGAGGATGCGCAAGACCGCGACCGCGAAGGCGGCGATGCCGAGGGTCTTGTGCAGCGAGAAGACCTGCGCCTTGCGCGCCAATTCGGCGGAGGTGCCGTAGGGCAGGGCGTCGGCCACGAGGCCGAGCGCGATGGCCGAAAGGATCAGAAGGGCGGTGAGCCAGTGGAAGGTCCGGGCGATGCTGCCATAGGCGGCGGGGGTGTTCTGCGCGGTCATGGCGCGGGCTCCTTGCGTCTGGTGCAGACCTAGCGGCTGCGAAGGCTGCGAGGAAGGGCACTGCCGCGCACAGCGGGTGTGCGGGACGTCGCGTGGGGGGTTCCGGCGCGCCCGCCGGTCCTGTATGCCGCCGGCGAAGGCAGGAGGGGGACCAGATGAGCCGCGCATTCGTGTTTCCGGGGCAGGGCGCCCAGACGATCGGCATGGGCCGCGACCTGGCCGAGGCCTTTCCCGTCGCACGCGCCGTCTTCGACGAGGTGGACGAGGCGCTGGGCGAGAGGCTGTCGGCGCTGATCTGGGAGGGCGACATCGAGACGCTGACGCTGACCGCGAATGCACAGCCGGCGCTGATGGCGACCTCGATGGCGGCGATGCGGGCGCTGGCCCATGAGGGCATGACGGTCGAGACCGCGGCCTATGTTGCCGGGCATTCGCTGGGCGAATACTCGGCGCTCTGTGCGGCGGGGTCGCTCAGCGTGGCGGATGCGGCGCGGCTCCTGCGCCTCAGGGGGCGCGCGATGCAGGAGGCGGTGCCGGTCGGCCAGGGGGCGATGGCGGCGATCCTGGGCCTTGACTATGAGGCCGTGTCCGAGATTGCGGCCGAGGCCGCAGGCAAGGGCGAAGTCTGTGCGGCCGCCAACGACAACGATCCTGCGCAGGTCGTCGTCTCGGGGTCGGCCGCGGCGGTCGGGCGGGCGGCAGAGCTTGCCAAGGCGCGGGGCGCCAAGCGCGCGCTGATGCTGCCGGTGTCGGCGCCCTTCCATTGCAGCCTGATGGCGCCTGCCGCGCGGGCCATGGCCGAGGCGCTGGCGGAGGTCGACCTGCTGCCCCCGCGCGTGCCGCTGGTCGCAAACGTGCTGGCCCATGCGGTCGGCGAGCCCGAGGTGATCCGGTCGCTTCTGGTCGAGCAGGTGACCCACCGCGTGCGTTGGCGCGAGTCGGTGGCCTGGATGGCGGCGCAGGGCGTCACCGAGTTCTGGGAGATCGGCGCGGGCAAGGCGCTGTCGGGCATGGTCCGGCGGATCGCGCCCGAGGCCGGGACGCGGACGGTCGGCACGCCTGCCGAGGTGACGGCCGCACGGCCCTGAGGGCGCGGGGCGGGCTGCACGGAAAAGCCTAGTGGACTTGCCCGGCATGGCCGGGTGCTTTAGGCGCCAAGCGCGCCGTCGTGGCGCGACGAGGAGGAGCGATGTTCGATCTGACAGGTAAGGCGGCGCTGGTCACCGGCGCCTCGGGGGGGATCGGCGCGGCCGTCGCCCGGGCGCTGCACGGCGCAGGCGCGACGGTTGGCATCTCGGGCACGCGGGTCGCCCCTCTGGAGACGCTGGCGGGCGAGTTCGGCGGACGTGTCCACGTCCTGCCGTGCGACCTTTCCGACCGCGCGGCGGTGGAGGCCCTGCCGCGGCAGGCAACCGAGGCGATGGGCGCGATCGACATCCTGGTGAACAACGCCGGCATCACCCGCGACGGGCTGATGATGCGGATGTCGGACGAGGACTGGGATGCGGTGATCGAGGTGAACCTCGGTGCCACCTTCCGGCTGTGCCGTGCAGTCCTGCGCGGGATGGCCAAGGCGCGCTGGGGCCGGATCGTCAACATCACCTCGGTCGTCGCGGGGGCAGGCAATCCCGGCCAGGCGAACTACGCCGCCGCGAAGGCGGGGATCACGGGAATGTCCAAGTCTCTGGCCCAGGAGATCGGGAGCCGGGGGATCACGGTGAACTGCATCGCGCCGGGCCTGATCGAGACGGCGATGACCGAGAAGCTGACCGAGGACCAGCGCCAGAAGATCCTGGCGGGCGTGCCCGCAGGCCGCATGGGTCGGCCCGAGGAGGTCGCGGCCGGGGTGCTCTACCTCGCCAGCGAGGAGGCTGCCTATGTGACCGGGGCGGTCCTCAACATCAACGGCGGCGGCGACATGTGAGGCGGTCCCGCGGGGCCCGCGCGGCACCCCGGCATGCCCCGTGGAAAGCGTTTGCCTTGGCTGAAACTTGTGCTAAAGGCGGCCCGACCCGGGGTGCGGCGCGCAAGCAGGCCCACCCTCGCGAGGCGTGCAGCCTCGGAACGCATGGAACAACCGAAATCGGGGCCCACCCCGAGGAAACATGAGGAATTGACATGAGCGACATCGCGGATCGCGTGAAGAAGATCGTGGTCGAGCATCTGGGCGTGGACGAGTCGAAGGTGACCGAGAACGCGTCGTTCATCGACGATCTGGGCGCCGACAGCCTCGACACGGTCGAGCTTGTGATGGCGTTCGAGGAAGAGTTCGGGATCGAGATCCCCGACGACGCGGCCGAGACGATCCAGACCTTCGGCGACGCGGTGAAGTTCATCAGCGACGCGGCCTGACCGGGCCGGACGCCGTCCTGCTGCATCGGGGCGCCCGGCGGGCGCCCCTTTTCGTTTGCCTGGTCCCTCCGCGGTGGCTTGCAGGAAACCGCCTGCCGGGGCGGACGGGGCTGGTCAGCCTTCAGCGGTCGCGGCAGTGTGGCGGCCAGGGGGAAGACGGGGGAGGACGGGGCCATGGCGACACTCGAGACGATGTTCGGGGCGGGCGAGGTCGAGACCTTTCTCGGCCTGCCGCGGTGGCGCGACCTGTCGCGGCTGGAGGCCGACATCGCATTGATCGGCGCGGGCATGGCGACGCCCTATTCCAGTGTCGGGCCCTACTGCAGGAACGGACCCGGGGCGATACGCGCTGCTTCGGCCGCCTATGCGGCGAACCTCGGGCACGTGAACTTCGACCTCGGCGGGCCGGTCCTGCCCGAGGGCGTTCATGCGGTGGATGCGGGCGACCTGCCGCAGGCCGAGGACGACATCGAAGGCAACCGCGCCCGCATCTTCGGGGCGATCAGCCAGGTTCTGGACCGGCGGGGGGTGCCGGTCCTGATCGGCGGCGACGACTCGGTGCAGATCCCGATGCTGGAGGCTTACGGCGCGCGCGGGCGCCCCGTCACGATCCTGCAGATCGACGCCCATATCGACTGGCGCGACGAGGTGGGCGGCGAGCGGATGGGGCTGTCGTCGACCATGCGCCGCGCCGCCGAGATGGACCATGTCGAGCAGATCGTGCAGGTCGGTGCGCGCGGCATCGGCTCGGCCCGGGGCGGCGACTGGGCCGATGCGCGGCGCGCGGGCGTGGAGTTCGTGATGGCGGGCGAGATCGCGCGCCACGGGGTCGGGCGCGCGGTCGACCTTGTCCCGGAAGGGGGCGAGGTCGTCGTGTGCTTCGACCTTGACGGAATGGACCCTGCGGTGATGCCCGCGGTGATCGGCCGGACGGCCGGGGGCCTGAGCTACTGGCAGGTGCTGGAACTGATCGGCGGCGCGGCCGAGCGCGGCCGGATCGCTGGGGTGGGCTTCGTGGAGTTCATGCCCGAGCGCGACGTGGACGGCATCGGCGCGCTGACCGCGGCGCAGTGCCTGACCTCGATCCTGGGGATTGTCGCGCGGCAGCGGTAAGCCTTTGCCGACGCTGGCCCGGCCGAGTTGCGCGGGCCGGGGGAAGCGGGTATCAGCGGCGGCAACAGGCAAGGGGTCAGGGGGCAGGATGACCATGCGCAGGGTTGTTGTGACGGGGCTGGGTATGGTGACGCCTCTGGCCTGCGGCGTCGAGGCGACGTGGAGCCGCCTGATCGCGGGCGAGTCCGGTGCGGGGCCGATCACCCGGTTCGACACGTCGAACGTGGTCACGACCTATGCCTGCGAGATCCCGCGCGGCGATGGCACGGGCGGCACCTTCAACCCCGACGACTGGATGGAGCCGAAGGACCAGCGCAAGGTCGACGACTTCATCCTTTACGGCATGGCGGCGGCCGAGCAGGCGGTGCGCGACTCCGGATGGGAACCCACGACCGCCGAGGACTTCGAGCGGACCGGCGTGATGATCGGCAGCGGCATCGGCGGGCTTACCTCGATCGCCGAGACGGCCGTGCTGATCAAGGAACGGGGACCGAAGCGGGTGAGCCCGTTCTTCATTCCCGGTGCGCTGATCAACCTGATCTCGGGGCAGGTCTCGATCCGCTTCGGCTTCAAGGGGCCGAACCATGCGGTCGTCACCGCGTGCTCGACCGGGGCGCATGCGATCGGCGATGCCGCGCGGCTGATCCAGCTTGGCGATGCCGACGTGATGGTGGCGGGGGGCGCCGAGAGCCCGATCAGCGAGATCGGGATTGCGGGGTTCAATGCGTGCAAGGCGCTGTCGACCAAGCGCCCGGACGAGCCCCGGAAGGCGAGCCGGCCCTATGACGCGGACCGCGACGGGTTCGTGATGGGCGAGGGCGCCGGGGTGGTCGTGCTGGAGGAATACGAGCACGCGAAGGCGCGCGGCGCGACAATCTACGCCGAGGTGCTGGGCTACGGGATGTCGGGCGACGCCTGGCACATCACCGCGCCGTCGGAGGACGGCGAGGGCGGCGAGCGGTCGATGCGGGCGGCGCTGAAGCGGGCGGGGCTGGAGCCCTCGGCCGTCGATTACATCAACGCGCACGGCACCTCGACCATGGCCGACACGATCGAGCTTGGTGCAGTCGAGCGGATGATGGGCAATGCCGCCGCGAAGGCGACGATGTCGTCGACCAAGTCCTCGATCGGGCACCTTCTGGGAGCGGCTGGCGCGGTGGAGGCGATCTTCTGCGTGCTGGCCCTGCGCGACCAGGTGGCGCCGCCGACGATCAACCTCGACAACCCGGCGGTGGAGCCGGTGCTGGATCTGGCGGCCAACCGGGCGGTGAAGCGCGAGATCAACGTCGCGCTGTCGAATTCGTTCGGGTTCGGCGGCACCAACGCCTCGCTGGTCCTCGGGCGGGTCTAGGCGGATGTGGAAGCACATCGCCTCGAACGCGCTGACGCTGGCCGTGCTGGTCCTGATTGCTATCGGCGGGGCCATCGGCTGGGGGCAGCGGCAGTATGTCCAGCCCGGGCCGCTTGCCGAGCCGGTCTGCCTGCTGGTCGAGCGGGGGTCCTCGATGCGGCGGGTGTCGGCCGATCTGGAGGCGCTGGGCGCCGTGACGAGCCCGGTGATCTTCCGCATGGGGGCCGACTACGAGGACCGGTCGGGGCAACTGAAGTTCGGCAGTTACCTCATCGCCCCCGGCGCCTCGATGCAGCAGATCGTCGAGACGATCACAGTCGGCGGGCGGTCGACCTGCGGGGTCGAGGTGAACTTCCGCGTGGGCGTGACGGCGGCCGAGGTGATCCTGCGCGAGCTCGACCCCGCGACGAACCGGTACGAGGAACTGGCGAAGTTCACGCCGGGCGAGGCCGAGCCGCCGGCGGAGTACGCCGCCGCGGTGGAACGGGCGGATGTGCGCTATCGCATCACCCTGGCCGAGGGGGTCACGAGCTGGCAGGTGGTCGAGGAGCTGAAGCAGGCCGAGTTTCTGTCGGGCGAGATCGCGGAGGTCCCGCCCGAGGGCAGCCTGTCGCCCGACAGCTACGAGGTGGACCGCGGGGCCGACCGCGCGGCGCTTCTGGCCGAGATGCAGGCCCGCCAGACCGCGGCGCTGGCCGAGCTGTGGCAGGCGCGCGACCCCGACGTGCCCTACGCCACGCCGGAAGAGGCGCTGATCATGGCCTCGATCGTCGAGAAGGAGACAGGGGTCGCGGAGGAGCGCCCTCGGGTCGCGAGCGTCTTCGTCAACCGCCTGGAACAGGGGATGCGGCTGCAGACCGATCCCACGGTGATCTACGGGATCACCGAGGGCAAGGCGCCCCTGGGCCGGGGCCTGCGGCAGAGCGAGCTGAGGCGCGAGACGCCGTACAACACCTATGTCATCGATGGCCTGCCGCCCACGCCCATCGCCAACCCCGGGCGGCTGAGCATCGAGGCCGCGCTGAACCCCGAGGAGACGGACTACCTGTTCTTCGTGGCCGACGGCACCGG
>JALORM010000075.1 GCA_025458985.1 Paracoccaceae bacterium
GCCGAGGAGGCCGACTACATCGAAAGCTTCGACTTCTTCGAGAGCGACTGGATCAAGACCGGGATCAAGGAGGAACGGCTCTACTACCGCCACCTGGTCAACGAACGCGCCCACAAGCGCCTGTTCTACGGCCTCCTGGAAGTCCAGAAGCGGCTCCGGCTATCGCGGAAAGTGCCCAAGGGCATTCGCGTGATGATCGGCAGCCAGTGGTGGTGCCTGCGACGGCGGACGGTCGAGGCGGTGCTCGATTTCATCGAGGAACGGCGCGACGTGGTCCGCTTCTTCCGGACGACCTGGATCCCCGACGAGACCTTCTTCCAGACCCTGGTGCGCCACCTCGTTCCCGAACGCGAGCTGAGGACGCGCACTCTCACCTTCCTGATGTTCACCGACTACGGGATGCCGGTCACCTTCCACAACGACCACTACGACCTGCTGCTGGCGCAGGATTACCTGTTTGCCCGCAAGGTCTCGCCGCATGCGCTCGACCTCAAGGCGCGGCTCGGGTCGCTTTATGCCTCGGGGCGCACCGATTTCGCGATCTCGGGCGAGGGGCGGCGGCTCTATGCCTTCCTTGCGGGCCGAGGCCGCGAGGGGCGGCGCTTCGCCCCGCGCTTCTGGGAACGCGAATCGACCCTTGGCCGCCAACGCGAGCTGATGATCGTGGCGTGCAAGAAGTGGCATGTCGGAAAGCGCCTGCTGGAACGGGTGCGCCAGGTGACGAACACCCCCACCATCGACTACCTGTTCAACGAGATCGAGGCGGGTCTGCCTGACCTGGGCGGTGTCGAGACGACGCTGGCCAAGCGCAACCGCCACCGCCGCGCGCTGGTCAAGATGCTGTTCGACTACTACGGGACCGACCGGCTGGTGTTCTGCCTCGACCCGTCGGACATCGACACGATGGACGATTTCTTCGCCGATCGCTGCGTGACGAAGCTGCTCGAGGTCGACTGCCGGTTCTCGGACGAATACCTTTCCGGCCATGCCCGCCGCATCGGACTGGCCGGCGACCGGACGCCCGGCGATGTTCTGGCGCGGCTGATGCCGACGATCCGCTACGATTTCCAGTTCGAAAGCGAACGCATCCGTGACCGCGGCTTTCCCCGGTCCTACCGCCTGCGCGAAGAAGCCTCGCCCGACGAGAATGCCCCGGCACTGGCCGCCTTCCTCGACATCCCCGAGGCGACGGCACGCGAGATTGCCGCCACCGACCATCTGTTCAGCGACTGAGGAACCCGCCGATGGCCTATGCCTACGACGACCAGAACGTGTTTGCGAAGATCCTGCGGGGCGAGATTCCGAACCGCACGGTGCTGGAAACCGAGCATACGCTTGCGTTCCAAGACATCGCGCCGAAGGCGCCGCACCATGTGCTGGTGATCCCCAAGGGCCGCTACGTCACCGCCGACCACTTCGCGCTCGAGGCCTCCGAGGCCGAGATCGTCGATTTCACCCGCGCGGTGGGCGAGATCTGCCGCAAGCTGGGTGTCCAGCCCGGCGAAGGCGGGGCAGGGTTCCGCACGATCTCGAACGCCGGCAGCGACGGCGTGCAGGAGGTGCCGCACTACCACCTGCACATCCTTGCGGGGCGAAACCTCGGGCCGATGGTGCCGCACGGCTGATTTTTCTCGAGAGACGCCCAAGGATCGCGCCGGGACCGGCGTCCAAGGGAACAGGATGCGGATGGAGACCCCTGACGAGGCCCTGGCGCTTGCCGCCGCCGGTGGAGACCGCGAGGCGTTCGCGGCGCTCCTGTCGCGGCATTACGACCGTATCCTGCGGCTGGCCTGGCGGCTTCTGGGCTCACCCGCCGAGGCCGAGGACCTGACCCAGGACCTGTGCATCGCGCTGCCCGCCAAGCTGGGCGGGTTCCGGGGGCAGGCGCGGTTCACCACCTGGTTGCACCGCGTCGTGGTCAACGCCGCCCACGACCGCCGCCGGCGTGCGGCGACGCGCGCGAAGGCGGCAGACGGCTGGGGCGACTGGGAAGTGGCACGGCGGGCTGCCGACGATGCGGCTGCCGAGGCGGCCGGCTGGCTGCACCGGGCAATGGGCGCGCTGCCTGACGACCTGCGCGATACCGTGGCGCTGGTGCTGGGCGAGGAGATGACGCACCGCGAGGCGGGCGAGATACTGGGCGTGTCGGAAGGCACGGTGTCGTGGCGGATGTCGGAGGTGAAGAAGCACCTCCGGACCATCGCCGCGGCGGAGGGAATGGCATGACCGACGACCTCGACAGGCTGAAGGCGGCGCTGAAGGCGGCGGAACCCGCGCCCGACCCGGCGCGAAAGGCCGAGGCGCTGGCCCGCGCGATGGCGGAGTTCGACCGCGTCCAAGGAATGGCGGACGTGCGGCGTCCGATGTCCAGCCGCCCGGAGGGGGCGGGGTTCTGGACAGGAGTGACCGCCATGTTTTCGAAGCTCACCAGCCGCGCCGCGCTTGCCGGCACCGCCTCGGTCGCCGTCGTCGGCCTGGGCGTCATCCTGATCGCGCCCTACGGGCAGCGGCCGGACGCCCCGCCGGCGCTGAAGATCGACGAGGCCGCGACCGCCCCGGCGACGGTTCCGGCCACCCCCCCGGCCCCTCAGGAAACGGCGGTCGCCGTCGGGCCCGCGGCCGAGGGCACCGCCGGCGGTGCGGCCCCTGCCGAGGCGGCCGGACAGGCGGCTGTCACCGCCGCCGCGCCCGATACGGCGCCGGAGGCCGTGGCGGACCAGGCCTCCCGCTCGCTCGCCGCGTCGGACGGCTCGGCGGACAGCTCGGCGGGGATGCTGCTGGCGGAAGAGCCGATGGTTGCGGAGCAGGAGGCGCCCGCCGCCGAATACTCCGCCGCGCCACCCGCCGGGGCGCTGACCCGCGCCGTGCCCGGCCGGTCGCGGGTGGCGACCGAGGCGGCGCCCGGCATCCTGCCGATGGCCGCCCCGCCGCCCGTCGCCGACACGCTGGCCATGCCGCTGCCCGCGCCCGATACCGAGGCCTTCCCCGAGGCCGACCGCAACCCGCTGAAGATCACCGCCGAGGAACCGGTCTCGACCTTCTCGGTCGACGTCGACACCGCCTCCTACGCCGTCGTCCGCTCGTCCTTGAACGCCGGATACCTGCCCCCGCCCGAGGCGGTCAGGATCGAGGAGATGGTGAACTACTTCCCCTATGCCTGGCCCGCGCCTGGCGAGGGCGAAGGGCCGTTCCGGACGACCGTCAGTGTCGCCGAGACCCCCTGGAACCCCGGCACCCGCCTCGTCACCCTGGCGCTGAAGGGCCGGATGCCTGCCGTCGAGGACCGCCCGCCGCTGAACCTCGTGTTCCTCGTCGACACCTCTGGCTCGATGCAGGATGCCAACAAGCTGCCGCTTCTGAAGCAGTCGCTGCGCCTGATGCTGCCGGAACTGCGCCCCGAGGATCAGGTGGCGATCGTCGCCTACGCGGGCTCGGCCGGCGTGATGCTGGCGCCGACCGCGGCAACCGAGCGCGAGGCGATCTCGGCCGCGCTCGACCGGCTGGAGGCGGGCGGGTCGACCGCGGGGCAGGAAGGACTGGCGCTGGCCTATACCGTCGCCCGCAAGATGGCGGGCGAGGGCGAGGTGACGCGGGTGCTGCTGGCGACGGACGGCGACTTCAACGTCGGCGTCTCCGACCCCGAGGAGCTGAAGCGCTACGTCGAGCGCGAAAGGCAGTCGGGCACTTACCTGTCGGTCCTGGGCTTCGGCCGCGGCAACCTCGACGACGCAACGATGCAGGCGCTGGCGCAGAACGGCAACGGCACGGCGGCCTATATCGACACGCTGAACGAGGCGCGGAAGGTTCTGGTCGACGAGCTGTCGGGCGCGCTTTTCCCCATCGCCAACGACGTGAAGGTGCAGATCGAGTGGAACCCCGCCACGGTCGCCGAGTACCGCCTGATCGGCTACGAGACCCGGGCGCTCGCGCGTGAGGATTTCTCGAACGACCGGGTGGACGCGGGCGAGATCGGCGCGGGCCACACGGTGACGGCGATCTACGAGATCACGCCGGTGGGCTCGCCTGCCCGCGCGACCGAACCCTTGCGCTACGGCGCCTCGGCCGAGGCGCCCGAGCCTGCCGAGACTGCGCCGGCGGGTTTTGCCGACGAGCTCGGCTTCCTCAGGCTGCGCTACAAGGAACCGGGGTCCGCCACCTCGACGCTGGTCCAGACGCCGATCATCACCGAGGGTCCGGACGGCGGCGCCGAGGCGCGCTTTGCCGCTGCGATCGCCGGCTTCGGCCAACTGCTGACTGACGCGCCGATGCTTGGCGACTGGGGCTGGGACGAGGCGATCCGGCTTGCGTCGGAGAACCGGGGCGAGGATCCCTTCGGCTACCGGGCCGAGGCCGTGAACCTGATGCGCCTGGCGCAGAGCCTGTCACGCTGACCTGATCCTTCGCCAGAAGGATCGGGACCCCCCACGAACGGAAGAGGGCGCGCCGCGTGGCGCGCCCGTCGACGCTCGGGCCCGTTGGGGGCTCAGGCCTCTACGGCTTTGCCTTCGACGGTGGTGCCGGCGGCTTCGCCCCGGGCGATCTCGATCCGGCGGGGTTTCAGCGCCTCGGGCACCTCGCGCACCAGGTCGATGTGCAGCATCCCGTTCTCGTGGGCGGCGCCCGTCACGCGGATGTGCTCGGCCAGGTGGAAGCGCCGTTCGAAGGCGCGGGTGGCGATGCCGCGATGCAGGTAGGTGCGCGGCGTCTCGTCCCTCTCTTTCCGGGCGGCGACGATCAGGGCGCCGTCCTTCACCTCGACCGACAGTTCGGCGTCGGTGAACCCGGCGACCGCGACCGAGATGCGGTAGGCATCCTCGGCGGTCTTCTCGATGTTGTACGGGGGGTAGCCGGTGTCGGCGACGTCGGCCGACAGGAGGCGGTCCATCAGGTCGGCCATCCGGTCGAAACCGACCGTGGCACGGTAGAGCGGCGAAAGGTCGTAGCTGCGCATGTCTGAGCATCCTCTGTTGAGCGACACTTCGGTTTCCAGGCCCTCCCCTCGGGAACGGGCCGGCGAGGCACCGGGGCCCGTCTGGCGCCCCGGCATCCCGAATCTGGGAAGGCGGTCGTCCGGCTTCAAGAGGTCAGGGGGCGGGCGCAGTCCTCCTCGGGCGCACGAAGCGGGCGCCGCCGGCCCGCACCTCTGCCTGGCCAAGGGGGGCGCGGACGCTGGGCGCAGGCCGGCTGCGAAGCGCAGACTTCAGTTCGTCCACCAGCGCGGGCAGTTCCATGCCGAAGGCCACCATCGCGTCGGTCGTGCTGCCGGACGGGTCCGCGGCAGTCCCGCCGGCCGAGATGATCGACACGATCCGGCCGCGACCGCCCGACCGGTCGAACACGGGCGCGCCGGACGAGCCCGGCGCCACGTCGCAGTCGAAGGCAAAGAGGCCCTCGACCCGTCCGATCATCGAACAGCGCTTCTGCCATGACAGCGCCTCGTCCCGCCCCGCAGCGTAGGACACGACGCTTACCTCGCGCAGGTCCGCCGGGCTGGCCACCGGAAACGGCGCGGCGGTGGCGGCGGGGATCGGGCTTTCCAGTTCCACCAGGGCGACGTCGTGGCGCACCGCCTCGATTCCTACGGCAGCCCGCGGGTCGAATCCGGGATGCGGCGCCACCCTCACGGCGCGTCGGTCGGCGATCGAATGCCCGTCGGCGTAGCCCGCCCGGAATGTCAGGGTCTCGGGCGGCCGGGGCGCCCCGCCGCGGCGCGGATCGTGGACGCAATGCGCCGCGGTCAGCACCAGGTTGGTGTCGATCAGGGTTGCGGTGCAGTATTCCTGCGGCGAGCCGAGCTCCAGCTTGCCGACCCCCTCCCAGCCGAGCTGGTCCTGCCTGAGCGTCAGCCGGTCGAGCGGGCTGTTCTGGGCGGCAAGCTGACCGCCTGCCGCCATCATGAGCGCTGCCGCCAGCGCGCCGACCAGACTCTGCCGCCTCATGGCCGGACGAACTTCGCGCCGTTCTGGCCGGTGCGCAGCGGCGCGCCGTCCGTTCCCGGGCCGAAGACTCCGTCACCGGTGCCAAGCGCGGCGATCACGGCATCCAGGGTGCCGTCGATCTCGGCCGCAAGCGCGACGCGGCGCTGGTTGACCTCGGCCTTCGCCGAGACCACCGAGACGATCCGCGCCTCGCCGTCCTCGACCAGGAAGATCGGCGCCCCGGAGGCGCCGAAGTCGACGTCGCAGGACAGCATCAGCACCCGACGGTCTCGCGCCAGGACGCGGCAGACCTCTTCCAGCGAGGGCGCCTCGTCGCGGCCCGTCGCATAGGAAACGATGCCGACCTCGTCGCCCCAGCGCGCCCGGCTGGTCGTGGCGAAGGGCCGGATGGTCGAGTTGCGGATCGGCCGGTCAAGCTCCAGCACCGCCAGGTCGAAGGCGACGCGGTCGCGGGTCTCGATGCCGTCGTAGACGTAGTCGGGATGCGCCGCGACGCGCCGGACCCGGCGGTAGGCCTCGGCGCGGCCGTTGCGCCAGCCGGCGACGAATTCGATCTCGGTCACCGGCACGCGGCGCCCGGTCCGCGCATCATAGAGGCAGTGCGCTGCCGTCAGAACCCGGTCGGCTGCGATCAGCGCGCCGGTGCAGTAGCCCGCGCTGCCGAGGTTGACGCGCCCCACCGCCAGCCAGCCCTTGCCTTCTTCGCTGGTGGCAAGTTCCCGAAGCGGCCCTTCGGCCGCGGCCGGTCCCGCAAGCGTCACGGCCAGACCCACGGCCAAGGCCAGGGCCGCCGCCCGCATACTCTGCACAAGAGCCATCCTGCCTCCCGCGTCCTTCCCCCTTGGGCCATCTAGCGCGGCCCTGCGGCAGGATTATGTCGCGTCGGGGGCCAGCGCGGAAGGCTTCGGCCCGCCTGTGGCCCAATCGAGCAGCTCGACCGTATGCACGACGGGCACAGTCGTCCCCGACCCGATCTGCATCATGCAGCCGATGTTGCCCGCCGCGATCACGTCCGGGGCCTTCGCCTCGAGCGTCCTGACCTTGCGCGCCTTGAGCTGACCCGAGATCTCGGGCTGCATCAGGTTGTAGGTCCCGGCCGAGCCGCAGCAGAGATGGCTGTCGGCCGGTTCCACCACCTCGAAGCCGGCGCGCTTCAGAAGCGCCTTGGGGTGATCCTTGATCTTCTGCCCGTGCTGGAGCGAGCAGGCCGCGTGGTAGGCGACGCGCATTGCCTTGGGCGCGCCTTCCGGCAGGCCAAGCTGCGCCAGGACCTCGCTGACGTCCTTGGCGATGGCGGCCACGGCGGCAGCGTCTGCGGCCAGCGGGTCGGTGCGGAACAAGTGGCCGTAGTCCTTGACGGTCGTCCCGCAGCCCGAGGTGTTGATCACGATGGCGTCCAGCCCGCCCGCCGTCATCTCGCGCCGCCAGGCCCGGATGTTCCGCGCGGCCGTGGCATGGCTTTCGGCGGTCTTGCCCATGTGGTGCGTCAGCGCCCCGCAGCAGCCCGCCCCTTCGGCGATCACCACCTCGCAGCCCAGCCGCGTCAGCAGACGGATCGTGGCGTCGTTGATGTCAGTGTTGAGCGCGCGCTGCGCGCAGCCCGTCATCAGCGCCACCCGCATCCGCCGCGCGCCTTCGGCAGGGAAGACCTGCGGGTCATCGTTGCGGCTGACCGGCGGGATCGACTTCGGCGCCATGTCCAGCATGGCGCGCAG
>JALORM010000076.1 GCA_025458985.1 Paracoccaceae bacterium
AACCTCGCGCCCTATTCCTTCTTCAACGCGGTCGCCTACGTGCCGCCGCAGGTGATGTTCGCCTCCACCTCGGCCAAGCCCGACCGCGACGGCACCAAGGACAGCGTGTCGAACATCCGCGAGACGGGGGTTTTCTGCGTGAACGTGGTCGAATACGCGATGCGGGATGCGATGAATGTCACCTCGGGTGCCTGGCCGCGCGAGGTCGACGAGTTCGAGGCCGCGTCCGTCCCGCGCGAGGCGTGCCGCACCATCCCCTGCTCGCGGGTCGGCGGCGCGCCCGCGAACCTCGAATGCCGCCTCGTGCAGATCGTCCAGCTGCCGGGCGAGGCGAACTTTGCCGTGTTCGGCGAAGTGACAGGCGTCCACCTGCGCGACGACTGCGTGGTGGACGGCCGGTTCGACGTCACCCGCTTCCAGCCTCTGGCGCGGCTTGGCTACCGCGACTACGCGCGGGTGACCGAGCTGTTCGAGCTGAAGCGCCCCGGGGACTGATCCCGGGACGTCAGGCCGACAGCTGGATCAGCAGGCGATACTGCCCGTCGGCACCGCGGTGGCAGGGGTGCGAGGTGAAGTCCGACATCACCCGCGCCATGGCCGCGAGGACCCCGAAGGTGTTCATCTCGGCGGCCAGAAGCGCCGGCGAGACGGCGCGGAAGAAGGCGACCGCGGGCTCGCGCTCGTCCGAGCGCAGCGTGACCTCGCCGAAGCCGGTGGCATCGGCCCAGGTAAGGCTCTCGCGCCGGGCGTGCACGCCGATCGTCGTCGGCGTCCGGTAGACCGCAAGCAGGGTCACCATCTCGCGCAGGAGGTTCGCGCCGACCAGCTCGCCCATCGCGCTCAGTGCCCGCTGCAGGGCGGTGCTGCCCACGACCCGATCGTGCACCGCCGAGGTCGCCTCGCCCCGGAAGAACGAACTGGCGCCGCCTGTCACCGAATACATCCGGCTCAGTCCGTCCGCGAATTCGTAGACATCGCCGAAATCCACGCCGTTCCTGTCGTACTGGAATCCCCCGGTGCCCGAGGCATAAATCCTGAAACTCATCGCCTTCTCCGACAAAGATGCAACCGGGCCCAAACGACGGGCCGGCGGGGGCGAGCCTAGCATGGCCTCGGGCTTCGTCCAAAGCCAAGGTTGCGCATGGCCGGCCTTGGCGGCAACGTAGCCGCACACGTCAGAGGCGAGGGAACATGCAGCGGGTCATCGGTGTCATCGGCGGATCGGGGGTCTACGAGATCGACGGGCTCGAGGGCGCCCGCTGGCAGGCGGTCGACACGCCCTGGGGTGCGCCCTCGGACGCGGTGCTGACGGGAACGCTGGACGGCGTGCGCATGGCGTTCCTGCCGCGTCACGGGCGGGGCCATGTCCATTCGCCGACCACCGTGCCCTACCGCGCCAACATCGACGCGCTGAAGCGGCTGGGGGTGACCGACCTTGTGTCCGTCTCGGCCTGCGGATCGTTCCGGGAGGAAATGAAGCCCGGCGACTTCGTGATGGTCGACCAGTTCATCGACCGTACTTTCGCGCGCGAGAAGTCGTTCTTCGGCACGGGCTGCGTGGCGCATGTCAGCGTCGCGCACCCGACCTGCCCGCGGCTGTCGGCGGCCGTGGCCGAAGCGGCGCGGGCCGAGGGCGTCACCGTCCATGACGGCGGCACCTACCTGGCGATGGAGGGGCCGCAGTTCTCGACGCTGGCCGAATCACGGATGTACCGTGACGTCTGGGGCTGCGACGTGATCGGCATGACGAACATGCCCGAGGCCAAGCTCGCCCGCGAGGCCGAGCTCTGCTACGCCCCGGTCGCGATGGTGACCGATTACGACAGCTGGCACCCCGAGCACGGCAGCGTCCAGATCGCCGAGATCATCCGCATCCTGACCGGCAATGCCGCGAAGGCGCGAGGAACCGTCGCCCGCCTGCCCGCGATCCTCGGGCCTGACCGCGAGTCCTGCCCGCACGGCTGCGACCGGGCGCTGGACCACGCGATCCTGACCGCCCCGGAAAAGCGCGACCCCGCGCTGGTAGCAAAGCTTGATGTCGTGGCCGGGCGGGTTCTGGGGTAGCGGCGCACGAGGGGGAACGCGGCGGGTCACTCAAAAGGCTTTACATAACCGGAATTGTCGTTATTTTGGACGCATGACCGCCACCAGCCCCCATGCCCGCGCGCTTGCCGCCCTCGGCCACGACGTCCGCCTGTCGATCTTCCGGCTTCTCGTGAGGGCAGGCGACGACGGGTTGCGCGTCGGCGACATCGGGGCGCATCTGGGGCTCGCCCCCTCGACCCTTGCCCATCATCTTTCGACGCTGGTCGATGCCGGGCTTGTCCTGCAGGAAAGGCAGGGCCGCGAGGTGTTCAATCGGGTGGACTACCCGGCGATGAATCGCGTGCTCGGCTTCCTGACCTCGGAATGCTGTGCGGGCGTGGTGCCTGGCGCGCCGGAGGAGGCCGCATGAGACGCCGGAGGGCTTTCTTTCGGCCGGAAACAACCAAGAACCCAGAGGTATCGTCATGACCGACGCGACACCGACGCTCAACCGCCGCCTGTCGGCCTTGCGCAGCTCGGGCTCGGAACACCGGGTCTGGCTGGTCTCGGCGCTGATCCTGGCGCTCGTGGCGGTCCTTGACCCGGCGCAGGCGGGCGAAAGCGCCCTTTTCGCGGGCCGCGCGCTTCTTGGCACGGCGCCCTACCTCATCCTGTCCATCGCCATCGCGGCCTGGGCAGGCGCGACGGGTGCCGACAACCTGATCGCCCGGGCCTTCACCGGGGCGCCGATGGTGATGATCGCGCTGGCCGCGCTTGCGGGCGGGCTGTCGCCGTTCTGCTCCTGCGGGGTGATCCCGCTGATCGCGGCGCTTCTGGCGATGGGCGTTCCGTTGTCGGCGGTCATGGCGTTCTGGCTCGCCTCGCCGATCATGGACCCCTCGATGTTCGTGCTGACGACCGGAGTCCTGGGCCTGGAGTTCGCCGTCGCCAAGACGCTCGCCGCCCTCGGGCTGGGCTTCTTCGGCGGACTGGCGGTGCATCTTCTGGCGCGGGGCGGGGGCCTTGCCGACCCGTTGCGCGACGGCGTCGGCAACGGCGGATGCGGCGGCGCGCGGGTGCGGGCGCCAAAGCCGGTCGTCTGGCGGTTCTGGCAGGATCCGACCCGGCGCGAGACCTTCGCGCGCGTCGCCGCGACGACCACGCTGTTCCTCGCCAAGTGGCTGACGCTGGCCTTCGTGCTGGAAAGCCTGATGCTGGCCTGGATTCCCGCCGAGGCGGTCGCCTCGGCGATCGGGGGCGACGGCATCGGCCCGATCGCGCTGGCCACCCTGGTCGGGGTTCCGGCCTATCTCAACGGCTATGCCGCGCTGCCGCTGGTCGGCGGGCTGATCGGGCAGGGCATGGCCCCCGGCGCCGGGCTGGCCTTCCTCGTCGCGGGGGGCGTGACCTCGATCCCGGCCGCGATGGCGGTCTGGGCACTGGCCCGGCCGCAGGTCTTCGCGCTTTACATCGGGCTGTCGTTGCTGGGGTCGTTCGCGGCGGGGTTGCTGTTCCAGCTCTGGCATCTGGTCTGAGCGCACGGTCACCCGCGCTGCCGGTGGCATGGCGGGGCACGCCGTCCCGTCGCGCCGGTCTTTGCGGGGCAGGGACGGCGTGCTAGCCCTTCGGCCTGTCCCCTGCCGGAGCCAGCCCATGCCAAGAACCGTCCGCGACTACATCCGCACCATCGTCGACTTCCCCAAGGAGGGGATCCTCTTCCGCGATGTGACTACATTGTTCGCCGATGCCCGCGGGTTCCGGATGGCGATCGACCAGTTGCTGCACCCCTATGCCGGCCAGCCGATCGACAAGGTCGCAGGCCTCGAGGCGCGGGGGTTCATCCTGGGCGGCGCGGTCGCACACCAGCTGTCGGTCGGCTTCGTGCCGATCCGCAAGAAGGGCAAGCTGCCGGGGGCCACAATCGCGCAGGAATACCAGCTGGAATACGGCGACGCGATCATGGAGATGCACGACGACGCGCTCCAGCCCGGCGAGCGGGTGCTGATCGTCGACGACCTGCTGGCGACGGGCGGGACCTGCGAGGCCGGCATCCGGCTGATCGAGCGGCTGGGGGCCTCGGTCGTCGGCTGTGCCTTCGTGGTCGACCTGCCGGACCTCGGTGGGCGCCGGCGGCTCGAGACGATGGGGATGGAGGTCCACGCCCTCTGCGAATTCGCCGGCCATTAGGACGAACTTAACCCGAGTCGGTCATGGTGGGATCACAGGCGGGGAACCATCCTTCCTCGCATCGGGTTCCTCCTGGGCAGGCCCCGCGACCGGCATCGGGTCGCGGGGCCCTCCTTTTCTCCGGCCGTCGACATGCCGCCGCTCCCGCGCCACACGTTCCGGACGGGACCGCCGCAGCATCGGCCATCATGCGGGTCGAAGGACGATCTGGCATGACGGCAGCGGCCGTCCGGACAGCGGCCGGTGGGTGGCCGGCCGCTCAGCCGGCCGGCCGCAGCACCGCGCCCGGATTCATGATCCCCTGCGGGTCGAGCGCGTCCTTGATCGCCCGCATCGCGGCAAGCTTCGCCGGATCGCCGTAGCGTTCGAGGTCGTCGACCTTCAGGCGGCCGATCCCGTGCTCGGCCGAGACCGACCCGCCCAGAGAATCTACAAGGTCGTGCACCGCGCGCTTGATCGCGTCCCGGTCGGCGTCGTGATCGGCGCGGCTGCGGCCCGGGGCGGGAAACACGTTCCAGTGCAGGTTGCCGTCGCCGACATGGCCGAAGCAGTTGATACGGAACGTGCCGATCCGGGCGACGTCGGCCGGGGCGCGGGCAATGAACTCGGCAATCGCGCCCAGGGGCACCGATATGTCGTGCGACGAGACCGCCCCGATCCGCCGGTTCGCCGCCGGGATCGCCTCGCGCACCTGCCAGAAGGCGGCGCGCTGCGCCTCGGACCGCGCGATCACGCCGTCGCTCGCAAGGCCGGCCCCGGCCGCGTCCTCGAACAGGCCTTCCAGTGCGCCATCCGCGGGCAGGCCCGGCGGCAGGCCGACCTCGATCAGGACGGTCCATTCGGGCGGTGCCGCGAAGGGCTGGCGGATCTCGGGCATGGTCTCGGACAGGAAGTCGAAGCCCGTCCGGTGCATCAGTTCGAACGCCGAGACGCCGCCGCCCGTCCGGTCCTGCGCCAGCGCCAGCAGCGCAAGCGCGGCGGCAGGGTCCGGCACCGCCAGCACCGCCGCGCCGACTTCGGCGGGAAACGGATGCAGCCGCAGGACCGCGGCGGTGATGATGCCCAGCGTGCCCTCGGCTCCGACCAGCAGGTTGCGCAGGTCATAGCCGGTGTTGTCCTTCCTCAGCCGCTTCAGCCCGTGCCAGATGCTGCCGTCGGGCAGCACCGCCTCAAGCCCCAGGCAAAGGTCACGCGCGTTGCCGTAGCGCAGGACTCCGGTCCCGCCGGCGTTTGTCGCCAGCAGTCCGCCGATCCGGGCCGACCCCTCGGACGCGAGCGACAGCGGAAAGAGCCGCCCCGCGGCCCGTGCCGCCGCCTGCACATCGGCCAGGATTGCGCCGGCTTCGGCGATCAGCACTCCCTCCTCGGCATGGACCGCGCGGATGCGGGCCATGCGCTCCAGCGACAGGATCACAGGCGTCGGCCCCTCGGGCAGGATCTGGCCGCCGACAAGGCCGGTGCCGCCGCCGTAGGGCACGATGCCGACCCGTGCAGCCGCGCAGGCGCGCACCGTCAGGGCCACTTCCTCGACCGTGGCGGGCGCGACGACAAGGCCAGCCGCGCCCCGCCAGCGGCCGCGCGGTTCCTCGAGGTAGCCGGCGGACAGCGCCCGGAAGGCAGCCGGCGGCAGTACCTCGGCCAGGCGGGCGCGGAAGGTCTCGTCGGCAGGGTTCAGCATCTGCCGCTCTCTCCTCGCGCCGGTTGCGCAAGCCGTGGCCGAGGACGGGCGACTGTCACAGCGACAGCGCCTCGGCGGTGGACTTCAGAAGCCGCGCCGAGGCGGCCAGCGCCTCGGCCTCGGCGGCGTCGAGGTCCGGCATCAGGTCGGCGCCGATGCCTTGCCGCCCCACGATGCGCGGCAGCGACAACGCCACGTCGCGCAGGCCCGCGACTTCGGGCGTGACGATCGACACCGACAGGACGGCCTGCTCGTCCCCCGCGATGGCGCGGGTGATGCGGGCAAGCCCCGCGCCGATCCCGTACCAGGTGGCGCCCTTGCCCTCGATGATCCGGTAGGCGGCCCGGCGCGTGCCGTCGTCGATCCGGGCGACCACATCCTCGGTGATCGGGGCGCCCACCTGCGCGGCGAAGGCGCGGATCGGCGTGGCGCCGGCCCGGGCCGAGGACCATCCCAGAACCTCGCTGTCGCCGTGTTCGCCGAGGACATAGGCGTGGATCGACTGCGGTGCGATCCGCAGGTGCTGGCCCAGAAGCGCGCGGAAGCGCGCGGTGTCGAGGATGGTGCCCGATCCGATGACGCGCGTCGCGGGCAGGCCGGAAAGGCGGGTCGTGACGTCGGTCATGATGTCGACCGGATTGGTGGCGATCAGGAAGATCGCGTCTGGCGCCGCGCGCATCGTCTCGGCCACCACCGAGCGGAAGACCTCGGCGTTGCGCGCAAGAAGCGCCAGCCGCGTTTCGCCCGGCTTCTGGCTGACCCCGGCCGCGACGATCACCACGCCAGCGCCCTTGAGCGCGTCGTAGCCGCCCGCCCGCACCGTCAGGGCACGGCCGAAGGGCACGGCATGCAGGATATCCTCGGCCTCGGCGCGGGCGCAGGTCTCGTCGAGGTCGACGAGGACGATCTCGGACGCGCCGCCAGTCAGGGCGAGCGCGAAGCCCGCCGCGCTGCCTACCATCCCTGCTCCGACGATTCCGACCTTCATGCGGCGATGCTACCGCACTGCGACGGGGCTCTCCAGCCACCCCGGCTCCTGCCTGCGTGAACCCATGCTGAAGCGCCCGCGACAGAAGCGGTCGGCGCGGAATGTGGCGGGGGGCCAAGCTGACGGCCGGGACGGCAGGCTGCATCCGGCCGCCGCCCCGGTCAGTCGTGACAGGTGCCCCTCGGGGAGGTCGCCGTCTCTTGGGTCATGGCCTTCCTGCGGCCCGCAGCATCCCGTCGAGCCGCGCATAGCTTGCCTCCATCCCGTGCTCCATCCCGGTCGCCAGCATTGCCGCCCGCGTGCCGGCATCGGGCAGCGTCATGGTGAGCTTCAGGAGCGTGCCGGTGCCCTCGGGCAGGAACAGGGTTTCCACGCGGTTGTCGGGCGTGGGGTCGGGCAGGAACATGCGTTCCACATGGAGAATGCGCCGCCCGGGCTCGATCTCGAGATACTCGCCCGTCAGGTGGAAGCCGTTTCCGCTGCCGTCGGCCCATTCGAACCGGATCGCGCCGCCGGGCCGCGGGTCACTGAGGCAGACGGGCATGGTCCAGCCTTCGGGCCCGAGAAGCCAGCGCTGGATCAGGGCAGGGTCCACATGGGCGCGGAACACCAGGTCCGGCGGGGCTGCAAAGCGGCGGGTCACGACCACGCGGGCCTCGCCCTCGGTCACAAGCGTCAGGGTCATGGGTCAGTCCTTTCCGGATCCGGTCTGCATCTCGGCCAGAACCGCATCGAGGCGGGCGTAGTTCGCCTCGGCGCAGGCGCCGGGGGCGGGCGGTGCCGGCGATGCGTGTCTCGATCAGCCCGGCCTCTTCCAGCACCTTCAGATGGCGCGAGATCGCGGGCTGGCTCAGCGCGAAGGGGCGCGCGAGGTCGGTGACGTTGGCCTCGCCGTCGAGCAGGCGCTCGACGATGGCAAGCCGGGTGGGGTCGGCAAGCGCGGCGAAGGTCTCGGGGCGGGGAGTATGAATGCGGTTCATGGTATATAACATATGGCACATATATCTTGCCTGCGCAACGCCGAAACTGTTCTGGCGCGAAGCGCCCGGATTCGCTAAGGTTTCGGCCAGACCCAGGGCTCGAACCCGGGCGGA
>JALORM010000077.1 GCA_025458985.1 Paracoccaceae bacterium
TTGTGCGCCGACAGCACGGCGAAGTCGGCGCCGCTCCAGCCGAAGGCGAAGGGGATGCGCCCGACCGCCTGCGTCACGTCCAGAAGCAGCCGGTCGCACTGCGCACCGTCGCAGGGCCAGCGCCCTCCGACGCGTCCCGGCGGCTCGGTCACGATCCCGGTCTCGCCATTGGCAAGCCCCATCGCCAGCACGTGCCCCGGGCCATCCGGCCGTTCGGCCAGAGGCCCCGGGTCGCGCCGCGACCAGAGCGCGTCGTGCGCCGTCTCCTGCACCCAGACCCCCTGCCTGGGCCCGCGCCGCGCCAGCACCCCCGCCGCCTCGGTCGCGCCACTGGTGAAGACCACCTCCTGCGGCCGGCAGCCGACCGCAACGGCCACCTCCTCGCGCGCACGCTCGACCAGCGCCCGCGCCGCCCGCCCCTCGGCATGGACCGAGGACGGGTTGCCGACCACGTCGAGCGCCGCGACCATCGCGGCCCGCGCCTCGGGGCGCATCGGCGCCGTCGCGTTCCAGTCGAGGTAGACGCGCTCCGTCACGTCCTCTTCCTTTTGTCGAAAATACCGTCGGGGGGAGTCGCCGCAGGCGACGGGGGGCAGACAGCCCCCCTCCCCGTCTGCGATCCCGCGCGCCGGCTCACGGCTCGTCCACCACGGTGAACAGCACCGGCACCGCCGGGCAGGGCGTCAGGTCGTTCCGCACCACGTCGCTCAGCCGCGTCTGGTGCAGGAACACGTAGACATGCGCCGAAAGGCTCTCCCAGAGGCGGTTGGTCATGCTCTGCGCGCGGGTGCCCGAATGCGCCCCGGTCGCGCCCGCGCCCTCGTGCAGCGCGCTGACCGTCTCGTCCACGGCGGCCAGGATCTCGCTCACGCGGATCGCTTCGGGCGCGCGCGACAGGCGGTAGCCGCCACCCGGGCCGCGCACCGACTCGACCAGCCCCGCCCGGCGCAGCTTGACGAAAAGCTGCTCCAGGTACGGCAGCGAGATGTCCTGGCGGCGCGACACCTCGGCCAGCGACACCAGCGCATCGCCCGGCTGGCTTGCCAGATCGGCCAGCGCCACCATCGCGTAGCGCCCCTTGGTGCTCAGCTTCATCGGCCCAGACCCCCCGAAACCACGGCATAGCCTTCGAATCCGTTGACCTTCGCCGACGATCCGATTAGGCCCCTTCCACCCGGCGGGACAGCCCGGCGGCGTTTAGAACCCTTCTAAATTGCCCGAGCGAATTCGTCAAGAAACGCCGGCCCCACGTCGCGCCGGCCCAGAGACAACGAGGCACCATGCCCGAAGTGATCTTCCCCGGCCCGGAAGGGCGGCTCGAAGGACGCTACCACCCCCAGAAGGATCGCGACGCCCCCATCGCCATCGTGTTGCACCCGCATCCCCAATTCGGCGGCACGATGAACAACCGGGTCGTCTACAACCTGCACTACGCCTTCTACAACATGGGCTTCACGGTGCTGCGGTTCAATTTCCGGGGGGTCGGGCGCAGCCAGGGCGAATACGACCAGGGGATCGGCGAGCTCTCCGATGCCGCCTCAGCCCTCGACTACCTGCAGTCGCTCAACCAGAACGCCAAGCATTGCTGGGTCGCGGGCTTCTCGTTCGGCGCCTGGATCGGGATGCAGCTTCTGATGCGGCGGCCCGAGATCTCGGGGTTCATCTCGGTCGCGCCGCCCGCGAACATGTACGACTTCTCGTTCCTCGCGCCCTGCCCGGCCTCGGGCCTGATCGTGAACGGCACCGCCGACCGCGTCGCCCCGCCGAAGGAGATCAAGTCGCTGGTCGAGAAGCTGAAGGAGCAGAAGGGCATCACGATCACCCACAGGGAGATCGAAGGGGCGGGTCATTTCTTCGAGGACCCCCACATGGAGCTTCTGATCGGCGAGGTCGACGGCTACGTGCGCCGCCGTCTGACGGAGACCTCGCGCTGAGGCCCCGCGGCGCGGCGCCCACACCCGCGGCGCGCGGCCCAGGGGCTTCTGCAGCCCGACCGGGCGCATGCCCGGCCGGATTTGCAGATGGCGGCGGCAAGCGCTAGAACGGGGTCATCCCTGCCGCGGGCGCGCTTCGCCCGGGCTCACCCCGACCCCAGCCTGGCCCGGGCCTGCCGCGCGCCCTGCGCGCGCCGCCGATCTGCCGGAAAGGACGTCCGCATGATCGCGCTCGACATCTTCTCGGACCCCGTCTGTCCCTGGTGCATGATCGGAAAGGCGCGGCTAGACCGGGCGCTCGAATCGCGCGCCAACCATCCCTTCCGGATCGCCTGGCACCCGTTCCAGCTCAACCCCGACATGGCCCCGGGCGGCATGGACCGGGCAGCCTATCTCGAGGCCAAGTTCGGCGGCCGCAGGCAGGCGGCCGAGATCTAGAAGGAGGGCCGCGACATCGGCGACCGCGACACGCTTGCCGATATCGCCGACGGCGCGGGGCTCGACGCGGCAATGGTGCGCCGGCTGCTGGCGACGGACGCCGATGCCGACGAGGTCCGCGCCCGCGACGCCCATGCCCGCGCGCGCGGCATGACCGGGGTGCCCACCTTCATCATCGCCGACCGCCACGTGGTGCCGGGTGCGCAGCCGTCCGAGCTCTGGACGCAGCTGATCGACGAGATCGCGGAGCAGATCCGGTGACGGACGCACCCGCCCCGGTCGGCTCCGGCACGGGCCAGGGCGACGGCACCGACCCCGTCCCCCGTCTGTCGCAGGCCGAATTCATTGCGCTGACCGCGATGCTCTTCGCCACCATCGCCTTCTCGATCGACGCGATGCTGCCCGCCTTCCCCGAGATCGCACGCGAACTGACTCCCGCCGATCCGAACCGCGCCCAACTGATCCTGACGAGCTTCGTCCTCGGCATGGGTGCGGGGACCTTCCTGGCCGGGCCGATCTCGGACGCCCTGGGGCGCAAGCGGGTGATCCTCGGCGGGGCCGCGCTCTACATCACGGGCGCGGCGCTGGCCTGGGCGGCAAGCTCGCTCGAACTGGTGCTGGCGGCCCGGGTGATCCAGGGCCTCGGCGCCGCCGGGCCGCGGGTGGTGTCGCTGGCCATGGTGCGCGACCTCTATTCGGGGCGGCAGATGGCGCGGATCGTCAGCTTCGCGATGATGGTCTTCACCCTTGTTCCCGCCATCGCACCGCTGATGGGCGCATTCATCATCGCGGGCTTCGGCTGGCGTGGCATCTTCGGCGCCTTCATCCTGTTCTCGGTCGTCTCGGCCGCCTGGCTCTGGCTGCGGCAGCCCGAGACGCACCCGCCCGCGGCCCGCCGACCGATGCGCGCAGGCCCGATGCGCGCGGCGGCGGCCGAGGTGCTGACCAACCGGCTGATCCTGACCGCCATCGCGGTCCAGACGCTGGGTTTCGGCGCGCTCTTCGGCACACTTTCCTCGACCCAGCAGATCTTCGACGCGACATTCGGCCGGGCCGCGAGCTTTCCGGTCTGGTTCGCACTGATCGCGGTGGTGTCGGGAACGGGAAGCCTCCTGAACGCCGCCATCGTGGTCCGGCTGGGAATGCGCGCGGTGGTCCGCGCGACGCTCGCCGTGCAATGCGTGCTGGCCGCGCTCTTCGCCATGCTGACCTATGGCGGGCTCTGGCCCGACGGCACCTACTTTGCCGGCTACATCGCCTGGACCACCTGCGTCTTCTTCACGGCCGGGCTGACCTTCGGCAACCTCAACGCCCTGGCCATGGAGCCCGTGGGCCATATCGCAGGCATGGCGTCCTCGCTGGTGGGCTCGCTCGCGACCGTGGGCGCGGTCTTCATCGCCGCCCCCATCGGGCTGGCCTTCGACGGCACGCCTGCCCCCCTCGCAATCGGGGTCGCGGTCTGCGGGGGGCTGGGCTACCTGCTGATGCGCACCATCCCGCGCGAGGGCGCCGTCCCCCGGCCACCGAGGCAAGGTGACGGCACCGAAAACCCGCGCTAGGAAGGACGCAGACCCGGCCGAGGAGGTCCCGCGATGCCCATGCCCCGCCAGAAGACGCCCGACCTTTCGCTGCCTCTGGTGGGCGGCGGCACCTTCACCCTTTCGGCGGAGCGGTCGACCCGGGGTACGGTCGTCTGCTTCTACCGTGGCCTGCACTGTCCGGTCTGCGCGAAGTACCTGACCGAGCTGGAACGGCTGACCCCCGCCTTCTCGGAACGCGGCGTTGGGACGGTCGCCGTCTCGTCCGACGGCGCTGACCGGGCCGCGGCGATGGCCGAGAAGATCGGCGCGGCCGAGCTTCGCGTGGCCTACGGCCTGCCGCTGGCGCAGGCACGGGACTGGGGCCTCTACCTGTCGGCCTCGCGGGGGAAATCCTCGCTGGGCATCGAGGAGCCGGCGCTGTTCTCCGAACCCGGTCTGTTTCTCGTCAACCCCGACCGGACGCTCTACTACATGTCGGTCCAGACCATGCCGTTCGTGCGGCCGCATTTCAGCGAGCTGGTCGCCGCCATCGACTTCGCGATCGAGAAGAACTATCCGGCCCGTGGCGAATACGCGGGCGAGGTCTGACGTGGCGGGGGCGCGATCCGCCCGCGCCAGGGAACCCCGGCCTAGCGCAGTTTGACCACGCAGAAGCCCGTCTCGCCGGCCGCGGGATCGGCCAGCCGGACGAAACTGTCCAGCAGAGACAGCGCGACCTCGTCGGCCGTCTGGCCGCGTCCGCGCGCCAGCAGGACATGGGTCCGCCGCTCCTCGGCCGCCGAGATGCGCCGCGTGACCGACAGGAGCGTATCCCCCGCCGCAAGCGGCAGCGCGCCGCCCGAGTGCCTGATCGCGCCCTCGGCCGCGGTGCCGGGCGGCGTGGGATCGAGGCGGCGGATGTCGCCGCGCCGCGCCAGGATCAGCGTCCCCTCGCCGCTGCCGGCGAAGTGCAGCCGGCCATCGAACAGCGCCACGACCGACAGGTTCATGCCGCCGTCCGCGCTGCAGGCCCCGTCCGAGCGCAGCCCCGCCTGTTCGGCCGCGCCCGCAGCGGCCGCGGCGACGATCCCGGCAAAGTCGCGCTCCAGCGCGCCGCGGTCGGCCGACTGGAACTTCAGCTCGCTGAAGAGCTCGGTCACCACGACGCGGGACCGGTCATGCCCGGCGGCATCGGCAGCAAGGCCGGGCGCCGTGCCGCAGAGGACCGCGAACCCAACCGTCGCGCCGACCGGGAAATCCGCAGACAGGGCCACGTTGCCGCCCCGGACCCTGCCCCGGGCGATGGCCGTGGCGCTGTCGTAGATCATCTCAGCGGGCGCGACCGCCCAGCGAGGACCCGCCGTCCGACCAGGTGAAATCCGCCCCGCAGAGCGCGACCAGCATCAGCGTCGTCTCGCCCACGCGGATGCGGTCGCCATGCGCGACCTCTTCGGTGGACAGGACCGGCCGGCCGTTGAGGCGGACGAGGTTCGACTTGCCCGAATGGCCGATGTAGAAGCGCCGGCTTTCGTCATCATAGGCCAGCAGCGCGTGGTTCTCGCGCGAGATCGCGGTATCGCCGAAATCGAGGCAGACCGCCTGTCCCTCGCCCCGGCCGATCGACGACACGCCAGGCCTCAGCCCGAAGCTTTCGCCGCGCCCGGGGCCGGCCACGATCACCAGCCAGCCGACGGCGAAGGGCACCGGCTCCAGCGTCTCGGGGCCGCCGCGCGAGCCCAGGGTCTCGACCGTGCCATCGGAATGCTCGAACCCCAGAAGGCGCGTCTTGACCCGCCCCGTGCGGCGCGGCGCAGGCGCCGCCGGTGCCACGGCCGGCGCAGGCACCGTGCCCGCTAGGGGCACAGTCTCTGCAGTTTCATCGTGGAGGTCCGACACGACCTCCCACATGTTGCGGATCGACGTCTCGCGCACCACGACCAGCCCCTCCGACAGGGGCTGCGGCCATCCCTGCGCGCGCCCCGAAGAAGACATCACTGCTGCCTGAAGGCAGCCCCCGGGGGCAATTTAGCAGAAAACCCGATGGGTTCCAGCATGTCTTTCACGACAAGCGTTAATGACCCCGCAGCGCGGGGTCAGGGCGCGGAACGATGGGGCGCGCGCGGCCAGCCGCCGGCGCGCCCCGGGGCTTACTCTCCGCGGGCAAGCACCGCGGTCGCCGGCACTTCGGCCCCGTCCCGCAGCACGGTCAGCCGGGCTTCGGTGTGGGACATCGCGGCGAGCGTCGCGACGATGTCCTCGATGGCGGTGGCCCCGTCGATGCCGCGTCCGGTAAGGGCCTCCGACAGGATCACGTCGCCGGCCTGCAGCGCGCGGTCCCCCGCCTCGGGCGCAAGGCTGCCCGGGTCGGCCACGACGGCGCGCCACTGGCCGTCCGATGCCTCGGTGCGGATCGCCAGCCCGCCCCGGAAGGTCGCCTCGCGGATGCCGGGTACAACCAGGCTCACCACCTCGAAGGGACGGTCCAGCGCCTCGCGCACGCGCAGTTCCAGGACGACCGGGCCGTCCCCCGCTGCCGCAGCCGCCACGGCAAGCTGCTCGCGGATCGAGGCCTCGTCGCTGACCCAGGCATTGTTGACCGCATAGATCGTGACACCGGGCCGCAGCCAGGCATTCGCAGGGTCCGCCGCTGCCGCGCTTGCGACCGCGCTGACCTGCGGGAAGTCGTCGCCGCCGATGCGCACGGTGCGGGTCTCGAACGGCAGGGAAAGCCCGGTCCATGCGGCCGAGACGCGCTGATCGCGCAGCACCGAAGGATCGCGCGACGCCTCTGCCGTCACGGGCGGCGGGTCGTAGGTCAGCCCGGTCGCGGCCACCGCAAGGCGGCGCGCCTCGGCTGCGCCCGCAGCCGAGGCCTCGGCGGCGAAGGCAGCGCGGACCTCGGCAGCCGGGGGCGCAGCCAGCACGGGCAGCGCCGGCGCCGCGGCGACCAGCGCATTGGCCTCAACGGCGGCGAACGCGCCGGCCGAAGCGCCGTCGGGCGCGAAGCCTGCAACGCGAATCGCGGCAGTCGCGGGCGCCGCCGCCGGTTCGGCAGCCGGTGCGGCCGGCGCGGGCGCCGCCGCCAGCGTCGGTTGCGGCGCGGTCGCCTCGGAGGTGTCGGCAGGACCGGTCGCGGGCACCCCCGAGACCGCGAGATACCCCGCGATGGCCGCGACCGCAGCAACGGCGCCGGCCAGAGCAAGCCCGCCGACAGGCCGCCGCCGCGCCGGGGCCGCGGCGGCTTGCGGCAAGGGCTCGGCCAGCGGCGGGAACCGTTCGGCGGCAGTCAGCGGCCGCGCATCGGACCGCGGCAGGGGATCGGCCGGCGCGGCCACCAGCTGCGCCACCGCATTTTCGATCTCGGCCGCACGGGCGCTGTCGATCACCGGCGCGGTCGCGGCGGCCTCGTCCAGCATGGCGATCCAGTCCTCGGCCGACTTCAGCCGGTCCTTGGGCAGCACACTGGCTGCCTTGTCCAGCGCCTCGAGGAACCCGGGAGGGTAGCCCTCGATCCGGCCCGCCAGAGGCTCGTAGGGATCGACGCCGTTCTCGGCCAGGCCCGAAAGCCGGCGCTGGCTGTCGGGCGGCGCCTCGCCCGAGATGACGTGGTAGAAGGTGGCGGCCAGCGCATAGAGGTCGCTCGACTCGTTCTGGACGCTGCCGGCGATGTAGAACTCCTGCGGCGAGTAGCCGTCCTTGACCACCCGCAGCGCCGACAGCACGCGGGTCTGCTTCGAGGCCTGCTCGCGCGCGGCGCCGAAGTCGATCAGCACCGGTTCGTCGTTCTCGTCGATCAGGATGTTGTCGGGCGAGATGTCGCGGTGCAGGACACCGCTTTCGTGCACGAAGCGCACCGCCTCGAGCATCTTGCGCACGTAGGCGACCACGCGCACCGGGACGAACCTGTGCGAGGGGTCTTCCAGAAGCTCGAGCAGGTCGCGGCCGCGCACGTAGTCGATCGCCATGTAGGCGGTGTCGTTGTCCTCGAACACCTGATGGACGCCGACGATGTGGGGGTGGACGAGCTTCGAGAGGTTGCGCGCCTCCTGCACGAACAGGCGCACGACCGACCGGAAGTCGGACTGGTGCGCCCGCGACCGGGCGCGGACGATGGTGTTCGACCGCCGGCAGAGCGTGCCGGGGAAGCATTCCTTGATGACGACCGTCCGCTCGAGCGAGTCGCGGGCAAGGTAGGTGATCCCGAAGCCGCCGCTGTTGAGGAAATCGACGATCGTGTACTGGCCGTGGAACAGCCGGGTCCCGGGCTTCAGTTCGTCGACGAAGACCTCGTCGGCGCCCGGGTCGGCATCAGGCCCCGACAGCGGGGCCAGCGCGTCGCCCGGCGCTGCCGCCTCATCCCCGGGTGCCGGCGGCTTGCCTGCGCCGCCGGTGATCACCGCACGGATGGCCGAGCCCTTCACTGCCATGAGACCCCCCTTGGAACGCGTCCGCTGTTCCCGCATAGGTTGTGGCCCAAGATAGATGTCCGATATGCCATGGCAAAGCGGTCCAGATTTGGGTTGAAACCGGGCATTTGTTGGGCCGATTGCAGCAACGCAGTCAACAATCTATCGATCGAGGCCCGCGTGTTTCGACACCGGTAGGCGGAGTCCTGTCTCTTTCGGCGGGTTTCTGCCACCGGAGCGGCGCAGAATGTGGCAATCTGCCACGAATTGGAATCGTTTCCCCTGGCCCCCTCGCCCACGCCGTGTCAGCGCAGGCCGTCGAGCCCCGTGATCTCGGAGGCCGCAAGCCCGCCCATCCGGTCGTGCACGCGCGGCCCCCGCGCCATGGCCAGCGCAAAGACGATCTCGCCCGCGCGCGGGGCATCCGGGAGGCCCACCTCCATCGCGTCGAAGTGGCTGCGTACGTAGGCCGCATTGGTGTGGCCGAGGGGGATGTCGATCCGGCAGCCCGGCCCGCCAACCTTCATCGCCGAGGGCACGATCGCCTTGGCCTCGCCCAGCCGCGCGCGCATCGCATAGCCGCCCGGCACGTGCCAGAGCGCGGCGTGCTCCAGTTCGCCCCCCTCGCCCACCAGCGCGGCCTTGCCGTAGCCGTCGATCCCCTCGCGGCCACCCATCGCCGCGATCAGCCGGTCCGTCAGCGCAAGGCCAAGGGGCTTGAGGTCCTCCATCGCCGGTTGCAGATCGGCCACGTAGCGTCCTGCGAAGGGGTTCGCCACCACGGCCAGGATGGCCGCGCGCCGGCGCGGCGCAGCCTGGGCCGGGCCGCCGTCGTGGTGGATGTCCTCGACGAAGAGCATGGTCTTGCGGATCGGGAAGTCAGGCATCGGCAGGCTCCGGCAGAAGGTGGTCGGCCCCCGCCCCCAGGCTGCGGGTCTGGCCGTCGAGCATCAGGAAGGCGGCGCCGATCAGACCGCGCGCCAAGTAGTCTGCGGCGGCCGCCGCACCGCGGTCGAGCGCCGCGGCGGTCTCGGCGGGCGTCAGCACGCCCACGCCCACCGTCACCAGTCTGTGGCCAAGATCGCTGTCAGGCGCAAGCTCGCAGGCCGGGCGGCGGCGCACCGCGGGATGGCCGGGCAGGTCCACGGCATTGGCGATGAGGGTCGCGGCGGCATCGGCCGCGGCGGCGGTACCGGCCAGTACGGTGACCGCATCGGCGATGCCGAGCGAGTGGCTGCGCCCGCGCCAGCCCGATGTCGCGATCCCGCGCCAGGGCGCCGCGGCCTCGACCGCGACGCGCCCGCCCGCCATCGCGGCGGTCAGCCGCTCGCCCGGGGCCAGGTGCAGCGCGATGTCGCCTCCGTTGTTGACGTATGCCCTGCGCAGGCCCGGGTCCGCGGCCATGACCGACAGGACCTCATCGGCGACCGCCCCGGCAACGGCCGCCATCGGCGTCACGAACTCCGGCAGGAACGGCGCCGTCGCGGCCTGCATCCGACGCGCCACCCCCCCCCGAAGCGGCGGGGGATCGGCGCGGCGCAGGTCGGGCAGCTCGGCCACCAGTTCCTTGAGGACGGTGGCGAAGCGCCGGGTGGCACGCGCATAGGCCCCCGCGCGCGCAGCGTCGTCCGCCCAGAGGATCAGGTCGATCGGCCCGTGATGCAGGTGCAG
>JALORM010000078.1 GCA_025458985.1 Paracoccaceae bacterium
GGTGTCGCCCGGGCGGTGCTGCGGACGACGGGCGAGGGTTGCGCGCGCGGAACGGGCGGAACGGCGGCTGCCGGGGCGATGGCCGCGACGACCTCGGTTGCCGGCGGCGGCGGGGGCGGCGCCGGTTCCGTGAAGAGCGTGAAGGACAGCGGTTCGTCCCCGCGGGCCGGCGCCAGCACCGGAAGATCGCCCGTCAGCGGCGCGCTGTCGTCACTGGGGACGGAAAGCACGAAGCCCTGATCCACCTGCGGAGGATAGATCGGGAGAACCAGCGTCGAGGGCGGCACTTCGAGGTCGGATGCCAGCGCGGCCGTGGCGGACAGCGCAGCTGCCACCGTCGAAAGCGTGAGGATGCCGAACCTGATCATGAGCCCGATGCTAGCAGGTTGTGCACGCCATTTCACCCTCAACCCTATCCAACGGCGCTGCCCTAAGCTTCGCGGCACCTGGACGGTATGGAATTCCCGACTTGCGACAAGCCAAGGCAAAAGCTGCATTTTTCCTTCTTCCGGTGCTTTGGGGCGGTGCCGCCGACGCCCAGTTTGCGGTCTGCAACCAAACCTTCGACGTGGTCAACGTGGCGATCGGCAAATTCGACGAGACTGTGTTCGAGACTTCCGGCTGGTGGACAATCGGCCCCAACCAATGTGCCAATGTTGTCACAGAGGAACTGAAAGTTCGATACATCTACGTCTTCGCGCAGGACGTCTTCGGCAAGACGGTGCTCGCGGGATCGACTCCGATGTGCGTCGGCCCGGAGCGATTCGAGATCCGGGGCGAGGGTGACTGCCTCGTGCGGGGCTTCCTTGAAGCGCGTTTCCACGAGGTCGACACGCTGCGCACGGAACGCTGGACCCTGTTCCTGGTACCGCCCCCGGGGTGACCGGCGCCGCGGCCGGCGCGGCCATTCGGACTCGCGCGCGGGGGGAACCTGCTGGTATGCTTGGCCGAGTTGACGAGGTAACCCCATGCGCCGGTCATCGCTTCGCTTCGCTCTCGCCGCTGCAGTGGCAGGCTCGCCGACGCTTGCCGGTGCCGAAGCCTGGACCGCGCTTGTGATCGGCAACCCCGGTCCCGGGGCCGAGGATGCAAGTGCGTATGCCTCGCTGGCCGCCGAAACCCTGACGGCGGCGGGCCTTTCGCAGGTGGTGCTGGAGCGTGAGGTTCCAGCCGACGCGGTGCTCGGCACGGTCGAGGCGGTGGCCGGTGCGCCCGCGGTCGTGATCTACATCGCGGCACCGCTGACGGCGCTCTCCGACGGGCCGATGATCGGGTCGGCGCAGTCGGAAACCGGGCTGTCCCTGGGCACGGTCCTGCGGACGCTTGCCGAGGCGGGGACCCGCCGTGCGGCCGTACTGATCGAGGATTGCGGCGGGCCCGCGGGCCAGGCCGGCCGGGTGAACCTGCCTCCGGCACCCGAGGGGCTTGAGTTGTTCCTGGCTGCCAGTGCCGGTCCGGACGGCACCTGCGGCGGAGCGGCGCGGTTGACCGAGGCGCTGCGCGACGCGCAGGCGGCCGGGCCGCTGGACCTGGATGCGGCGCTCTCAGGGCTATGGGTCGGGGCGCGCATGGCCGAGGCCACGGTCCTCGGGCCGGAGCGAACGGGCGGACCCGAGCAGGGCGGCTCTTCACCCGTCTTCGACGTCGTCGAGGCCGACACGGCCGATGTCGTGACACCGATTGCGCCGGTCTCGCAGGTCGAGACGGTGGTTCCCGCGACGGCTCCCCAGGACGCCGCCGCGACCGAGGGAGGCGCCGTCGCAACCTTCGTTGCGCCGTCGCTGGCGCAGATCGCCGCACAGCCCACCGCCGAGGGCTTTCCCGAACCCTCGATCATCGTCGGCCTGATCGAGACCACGGCCGCCACCTTCGGCACGGTGGACGATACCGCCCCCGAGGTCACCTCGAACGAGATCGCCTTCGACAACCTCGACGCCCGCCGCGCCTTCAAGGCCCAGGACCCCGAACTGTTCGCGGCCCTGGTCGAAAGCGGCGCATTCGATCCGCCGGACGTGCAGCTTGCCCGCGTCCTGCAGGAAGAGCTCGCGCGGATGGGCTGCTACCGTGCGGCAATCGACGGCGACTGGGGCAACGGATCGCGGGCTGCGGTGGACCGCTACTTCGCGGAGCTCGACGGCGTCGAGCCGGTCGGCCGCGATCCGACGGTCGGGCTCTATCGCCAGATCATCCTGCGCGACGATGTGGCCTGCCCCGAGCCCGAGCCCGCGGTGGCGACCACGTCCGAGCCGCGCCGGACCACCACGCCCACCCGCACGGCCACCACGCCACGGCAGCAGCCGGCCGCGCAGCAGCCGACCCGGCGCACCCAGCAGCCTGCGCAGCAGCCTGCCCAGCAGCAGCAACCGAGGACACTTCGCAACAACAGCCTCGGCGGCGTCTATCGCTGACCGGGGCGGCGCGCCGTGTCCTTCGATGTCGATCCCGCATTCCGGCAGTCGGGCCGCAAGTCCCGCCAGCGCGCTGTCCGCAGGCAGGTTGCGCGCATCCTTGCCTTCGGTGGCGGCGGCCTGGCCGCCGTGCTGGCGGTCGCAGGTCTTGCATGGCTCATCTGGCCATCGGGCGAGGGCGGCGGCGATGACAAGGGCGGTCTTGCCGAGGCGACGGGCGCGGACGGGATCGCCGACGAGGGCTTTCGCCTGACCCAGATCGAGACCAGCCCCGATGACGGCATCGTCGCGGCGATGACGCCGTTCCTCGACCTCAAGCGCGCGCCGATGATCCTGCGGTTCGAGAAGTCGGAAAGCTCGGTCGCGCGGACGCTTCCCGCCCCGGCGGCGCTTCCCGTCGCGCGCGTGGGCCCTCCGGGGCCGGGGCAGCTGATGCTGCTGACCGACGAGCTGGTGCTGCAGGAAATGCGGTTCGTCGCCACCATTCCGTCCTCGAGCGACGACCTGGCCCTGTTCCAGGCCCAGCGCAGCCGCGGCATCGCCGAGCTGGTCGAGGCAAGCCGCCCCGGCGCGCCGGCGGCCGAGGCGGGCGCCGGCAACCTGGTGTCGATCGACGGCGATGAAGGCAGCTGGGGCGAACTGGTCGATACCGGGGGCGAGGCCACCGCCGACCAGGCCGTTTATGTCGAGACCCAGATCGAGAACACCACCAGCACCGTCTTCGCCGTGCGGGAAAGCGAGCGCCTGCCGCTTTACGAGGATGCCATCGTGGTGATCTCGGCCGAGCGGACGCTGCTCGACGTCCTTGTGTCGAACGGTCTGCCCGAAGTGGGGGCTCAGCTGATCGTTCAGGGCGCCGCACGCCAGCTTGGCCAGGGAGAGCGCCTTGCGCCGGGCAGCGTCGTCGCGCTGCGCCTGCGGCCCGATGTCTCGGGCCCGCAACTTCTCCAGATGTCGCTCTACTCGCCCGAGGCCTATGTCGGCACGCTGGCCCAGGTCGGTGCCGGCCGGTTCGAGGTTGGCGCAGATCCGTGGATCGCGGACGACCTGCTGAACCGCACCGACGCCATGCGCGACCAGGCGATCGCGACCGGCGATGTCCGGCTTCTGGATGCGCTCTACAGTGCGGCGATCCGCAACGGGCTGTCCACGACGCTGGTGGGCGAGCTCATCGTGATGATGTCGCAGCTTCACGACCTCGACCGGTTCGCGGTCGCGGGCGACAAGGTCACGATCCTCGTTGCCAGCGAACCCGGGCCGGAGGGCGCCGGGCCGGGCCAGATCCTCTTTGCCGGGATCGACGGGCCGTCGGGACAGATGCCCTGCTACGTGGCTGCGGCTGCCGGGGCGGGGTTCTCGTGCTACGATTTCGCCCGCGGCGGAAGCGGCAGCGGCGGCCAGCTCGGGGCGGGGCTTGTCGTGCCCACAAGCGGGACGCTGACCTCGGGCTTCGGGCCGCGGATGCACCCGATCCTGCGGCAGCTGCGCAACCACAACGGCGTCGACTGGGCCGCGCCCATCGGGACGCCGGTTCAGGCCGCGGCCGCAGGCCGGGTGTCGCTGGCCGGCGACGGCGGCGGCTACGGCAATGTCGTCTACATCGACCACCCGGGCGGGATGCAGACGCGCTACGCGCACCTCAACGCCTTTGCGCCGGCGGGCCGCGCCGGCGCCGAGGTCCAGGCGGGCGAGGTCATCGGCTTCGTCGGAACCACCGGCCGATCGACCGGCCCGCACCTGCATTTCGAGGTCTGGATGAACGGCAGCCCGGTCGATCCGCTGTCGATGGGCGGCGGGGGCGGCGGGGGCGGCGGAGGCGGCACGGGCGACGGCGCGGTCGACGCGCTGGTGGCGCAGATCATCCGCGTGGAAAGCGCCGGGCGGGCGGATGCGCGCAACCCGCTGTCGACGGCAACCGGCCTTGGCCAGTTCATCGAAAGCACCTGGCTTCGGATGATGCAGACCTACCGCCCCGACCTGGTGCAGACGATGGGGCGCGATCAGCTTCTGGCGCTGCGCACCAACCCCGAACTGTCGACCGAGATGGTCCGCCACCTCGCGCGGGAAAGCGAGGCCTACCTGCGCGCCCGGGGCCACGAGATCACGGCCGGGCGGCTCTACCTTGCCCACTTCCTCGGGCCGGGCGGGGCCGACGCAGCCCTGAAGGCGCGGCCCGAACAGACGGTTCTCGAGGTCATGGGGGCTGCCGTGGTCGGCGCCAACCCGTTCCTGCGCGGCAAGACCATCGCCGACCTGCGCGACTGGGCCGACCGAAAGATGCAGGGTTCCGGCGGCGGCGGGCCTGCGGTCGTGCGGGCCGCGGCGGTGCCGCCCGAGATCCGTGCCTTCCGCGAGGCCATCGACGAGGTCCTGGCGCAGGCTGGGTGAGGCAGGCCCCCCACCCCCATCCCCTCCCCACGAGGGGGAAGGGAGGCACGCAGACGCATCAGGGCGTGCAGCGGACGGGAGCGGGGGCGTCAGGCCGCGACGGGCGCCGGCTGCCCCGCCCTTCGCCGGCCTCGCGGCTCCCTCCCGATGTGGGGAGGGAGGGGGTGGGGGTTGCGTGCAGGCGCTCAGGCGAAGTCGTAGACGAACTTGCCCGCGTCGACGCGGACGCCGACCTTCGCCATCGCTTCGCCCGAGACCATCTTGCCCAGCACCTGCCGCGAGAGGTCGGGCAGGATCGAGTTGGTGATGATGTTGTCGATCATCCGGCCGCCCGAATCCGGGTCGCGGCACTGTTCGACGATGTGGGCGATGACGTCGTCGCCGAACTCCAGCACCGCGCCGTGCGCGCCCTTGAGCCGCCGCGCGACCGACTTCAGCTTGAGCCGCGCGATCCCGCCCAGCACCTCGGCCCCCAGCGGGAAGTAGGGGATGGTGACGATCCGGCCCAGCAGCGCGGGGGGGAACACCTCCAGCAGTAAGGGTTTCAGCGCGGCGTCGAGTTCCTCGAGGTCGGGCGTGACGTTGCCGGCCTCGGCCATCTCCATGATGACGTCCGTCCCGACGTTCGAGGTCAGCAGGATCAGCGTGTTGCGGAAGTTGATCGGGCGGCCGTTGCCGTCCTCCATGATCCCCTTGTCGAAGACCTGGAAGAACAGTTCGTGCACATCGGGGTGCGCCTTCTCGACCTCGTCGAGCAGGACAACCGAATAGGGCTTGCGCCGCACGGCTTCGGTCAGCCGCCCGCCCTCGCCGTAGCCGACATAGCCCGGCGGCGCGCCCTTCAGGAGCGACACGGTATGCGCTTCCTGGAACTCGCTCATGTTGATGGTGATGATGTTCTGCTCGCCGCCATAGAGGCTCTCGGCCAGCGCCAGCGCGGTTTCCGTCTTGCCGACGCCCGAGGGGCCGCAGAGCATGAAGACCCCGATCGGCTTGTCAGGGTTCGAGAGGCCCGCGCGGCTGGTCTCGATCCGCTTGGCGATGGCCTTCAGCCCGTGGTCCTGGCCGATCACCCGGTCGCGGAGCGTGTCGGACAGGTTCAGGATCGCCTGAAGCTCGTCCTGCACCATCCGGCCCGCGGGTATGCCGGTCCAGTCCGAGATGACGCTGGCGACGGCCTGCGCATCGACATGGGCATAGACCATGCGGTCGTCCGGGCTGCCGGATTCCAGCTCGGCCATGCGGGCGTGCATCTCGCTGCGGGCCGCGGCGGGGTCGGTCGCCTTGCCCTCCTCCTCGGCCGTGGCGTCGGCGGCGGCCTCCTCGGCCTCGGGGCGGGCGTCCTTCACCTCGTCCGGGGCGCGGCCCTCGGCCACCGCGATCGCCTTCCTCAGCGCGATGATGTCATCGACGATCTGCTTTTCGCGCGCATACATCGCCTCGGCCTCGGCCAGCTTGGCCTCGATCTCGGCCTTCTGGCTCTCGGCCTCCCTGATGCGTTCCTCGTTGGTCTCGCCCAGGTCGCGCTCGGCGATCTTGGCGGCGATCTCGGTCTCCAGCGCGGCGATCTTCTGCTTCATGTCCTCGATCCGCGCCGGCACCGACGACTGGCTGACCGCCACCCGCGCACAGGCAGTATCGAGAAGCGACACCGCCTTGTCAGGCAGTTGCCGCGCGGGGATGTAGCGGGCCGACAGGTTCACCGCCGCCACAATGGCCTCGTCCGAGATGCGGACGTTGTGGTGCTTTTCCATCGGCCCCAGCACGCCGCGCAGCATGTAGGCGCAGCGGTCGGCATCGGGCTCGTCGACGTTCACCGGCTGGAACCGGCGGGTCAGCGCGGGATCCTTCTCGAAGTACTTGCGGTATTCGGCCCAGGTCGTCGCGGCGATGGTGCGCAGGGTGCCGCGCGCCAGGGCGGGCTTGAGCAGGTTCGCGGCATCCCCGGTGCCGGCCGAGCCGCCCGCGCCGATCAGGGTATGTGCCTCGTCGATGAACAGGATGATCGGCGTGGGCGAGGATTGCACCTCGTCGATGACCGACCGAAGCCGCTGTTCGAACTCGCCCTTCATCGAGGCGCCGGCCTGCATCGCGCCGATGTCGAGCATGTGAAGCCGGATGCCGCGCAGCGCGGGCGGCACCTCGTTCGCGGCCAGCCGCTGGGCGAAGCCCTCGACCACGGCGGTCTTGCCGACCCCGGCCTCGCCCGTCAGGATCGGGTTGTTCTGGCGCCGCCGCAGCAGCACGTCGATGATCTGCCGGATCTCATCGTCGCGGCCGACGATGCGGTCCATCTTCCCGCTTTTCGCGTCGGCCGTCATGTCGACCGAGAACCGGCCCAGCGCGGTCGCGGCCCCGGCGCGCGCCTCGCCCTCGGCGCCGCCCCCGGCGGACGGCGCCGACAGGCCCGAGCCGTCCATCGGGCGCATCGCCTCTTCCTCGCTCTCGGCCCAGAGCGTTCGGCTTTCCTGGCCGATCTGCTGGGCCGAGACCTTCTCGAACTCCTTCGACAGGCGCGTCAGCGCGCGGCGCAGGTTCTGGTCGTTTAGAAGCGCCACGAGGACGTGGCCCGTCCTGATCTGAACCTCGCCGAAGAACAGCGTCGCGTAGGTCCAGGCGTGGTTCAGCGCGTCCGACAGCGTCTCCGAGATGCCGGGCGTCTCGGTCACGTTCTTGTCCATCGCCGCCATCGCCCGGTCGAGGTCCTTCAGCGCCACGCCGCGGTCGAGGCCCAGGCCCCGGAAAGTCACGGCGATGTCGGCGTTCTGGTTCGACAGCGCGTGGAACAGGAAATGGCTGATGTCGACGTGGCGGTTGCGCTCGTTCCTCGCGTGGCGCATCGCCTGAAGGAAGGCGTCGTAGCCGGCGCGGTTCATCTTGCCGGCGTATTTCTCGATGCTGATGTCGGTCATCGCTGTGCTCTTTCCGTTCGTTCCGGCCGTCTCATGCGGCGCGCGGTCTCGATTGCGGGGCCGGCGCGCCCTCCGGCTCCGGGTCGAGCCGGTAGAGCGTGCCGCGCACGTAGTTGTCGCCGCCGGCGGGCGGCGCGATGCAGGCCATCCAGCCGACCTCGGCGCTTTCGCCGATCCGGTCGAAGGTCTGGCCGAGGTACCAGAAGACGATGGCCCGCAGATGCGCGTGGTCCGGCCCGCCGGGCAGGAACCGGCGATAGCGCGACAGCGATGGCACCCGGACGTGGATGCAGATCTTCTCGCCGATCGACCGCACCCGGCTGCCGAGGTGCACGTCCTGCCCGAGAGTGCTGCCCTGCTGGCCTAGGCACGACAGCGCGTCGGGCTCGAACGCCATCCACGAGGGCAGCATCTCCTCGACCTCGACGGCGGTCTTCAGGTGAAGCGCCAGCATCTGCCTGAGCCGCACCGGACTGCGCACCCGTCCCGCCGCCAGCGCGACAAGCCGCAGCTTGACGGTATCGTTCACCGCGTCGCGGTTCTGGAAGGCGGGCGTCCCCGACCCCGCAAATCCCAGCAGGTAGTCGCGGAAACGGTCGTCCTCGGGGTGGTCGAACTGTGCGATCGCGCGTGCATCGGCCCACGAGCGGTAGAACAGCTGCTGGAACCGGGTCGCGAAGATGTCGGTGAAGTCGACGAAGGCGGTGTCGCCGGTGCCGAACCACTGCAGCACCTCTTCGGTCGTGTTGAGCGGCAGCGCCCCGTGCGGCCCGTAGAACCCCAGCACCCGGTAGCGCACCCTCGGGCGGTTGTCGGTCAGCGCGATTTCCGAGATCTCGGTTTCGGGGAAGGCGAGGTAGGGGTCCTGCCCCAGACGCACGTATTCGTCGCGCGTGCGCTGGCTGCGCCCGATCCGCGGTCTGCCACGGGACTGCCGTTCCAGGCGCCGGAGCAGCGCGAAGAACCCGAAGGCACCGGCCGATGCGTCTCCGCCGGGGGCGGTTCCCGCGGCCTTCGGCGGGGCAGAGTCGGGCGGGGGGCTCACAGCAGCGGGCCACTGCCCGACCGCGGCGGCCAGGTCTTGATCTCGCCGCGCTGCAGGGTCGCCACGACGCATTGGGTGAAGCTGTTGACCGAGGCGTATTCGGCCAGGAAGCGGTCCAGCACCGCACCCAGCAGGATCACGCCCGACCCTTCGAACTCGTCCTCGTCGAAGGTCAGCCTGACCTCCAGCCCGCGGGCCGGATGGAACCCGTCGTCGCGACGGATCGTGCGGACGACGGGCCGCGTCTCGACCTGCTTGAGCCCTTCGATCTGGGCTTCGGTGATGTTGTCCGACAGATTGGCGAAGAGCGACAGCATCTCGCGCAGCGGCCCCGCGCTTTGCCCGTCGGCCCGGTTCTGCAGCCCGTGGAACCCAAGCGACAGATAGCTGATGAGCCGCCAGTAGTTGTCGCCCGCGGTGGCGCGGTGGCTGCCCTGAAGCTCGATTTCGGGCATCGACTCGCGCGGCGGCGAGGGGCCCGCGACGCACGTCAGCGTGACGGTCTGATCCTCGCACATGAAGAAGTCGTCCCGGCCCTGGGCGATGGGCAGATACTCGGTCAGGTGCCGGTTCGTGCAGAGCGCCTTGATCTGCAGCCGCTGAGCGGGCTCGGCGTCGGGCGGCTCGTAGATCGAGATGTAGGTTTCGGTCCCGCGGTAGCGATAGCGCGCGGTCCCGAAGCGGCGTTCCTGTTCGGTCAGGCGCCGGGGCTTCTGGCGCGTCGTGTAATACAGCGTCTGGCGCGGGTCCTGGCCGTCGGGCGGCAGGCCGTACAGAGGATAGACACGCACCTTGTTCTGATGGCCCGCGTAATGCGCGAAGACATCGGTGATGCGGTAGATCTCGTAATGCGTGACGGGGCTCGAATCCGGCGTCACGACGAATTCGTGGCGCTTCTGGTCCAGCCGCACCTGGTTCGAGCCTTCTTCGAACAGGTTGACCGCGGGGGCGGTGTGGATCGACAGATGTTCCTTCTCCAGCCGGGTGGCAAGACGGCTGTCGGGACCGCCGAATTCCAGCACGATCTGCATGCGGTCGGCCTTGACCCGGCGCAGCGCCTGCCTCAGGCCCGCGATGCGCACGCCCAGGAACTTGCGCGGGAAGGCGAAGGCCTCGCGCAGCCGCGCGAAGCCTTCGAAAAGCTGTCCGTCGTGCGGGAACAGCCAGTCGTCCCGGTCGAAGCCGACCTGTTCGACCATTCGCGGGTCCAGCCGCAGGAACACCGGGTCGCCCCGGCTGTCGAGGTAGCGCAGCGAGATGCGGGTAAGGTCGCAGTGCACCTGCTCGTACAGTGCCACGGCCTCGGCCAGCGGCCCCGTGAAGTAGATCGGCAGCGCGTCGATGGCGAGGTCTGCAAGCGAACCCGCGCCCTCGGCCCGTCCGGCGGGCGAGACCCGGGCAAACTCGATCTCGAGCCCCGCCTTGGTGCCCCGGGCGACGTCCTGCCCCAGCGCGCCCAGCGGACCGGCGCTGGCGTGATAGACGGTCCGCGTCAGCTCCAGCGGCCAGAGCACCAGCGGCGCGGCCAGGCGGAACCGGCAGCCCACGCGCTTGTCGGCATCGGTGAAGCGGGCATCGAGATAGTCGCCGACGCCGAAGCTCAGGCCCTGCAGGATGTCGCTGTTGTCGAAGGGAGGGCGGGCGCGCACCAGCATCGCGCTGGGCGTCGGCGTCAGCGCATCGGGGAACACCTGGTTCAGCATCTCGTGGCTGAAGGTGCGGAACTGCTCGTCGATGGAAAGCTGCACCCGCGCGGCCAGGAAGGCCGAGCCCTCCAGCAGGCCTGCGATGGCGGGGTCGAGGTTCTCCTCCATCAGGCCGCCCAGGCGGTCGGCGAGCCCCGGATAGTCTGCCGCAAACTCGGTCGAGCGTTCCTTGAGGATCGCCAGCTCGCGGTTGTAGGCGTCGCGGAAGGCCTTCCTCACGACTGCACCCGCAGGTTCGACATGCGCAGCTTGCCGGCGGACAGGTCGACCTCGGCATCGAAGTCGATGGGAATGTCGACCGGATCACCCATCAGTTCGGCCGAGACCGACAGGGCAAGGCGCTGGCGGTTGTCGTCCTCGCCGGTCTCGGCCACGCGGACCTCGACGGATTCGGGGACCAGCCGCGGTTCGTGGTCCAGCAGCGATTGGCGGATCGACTCGATGAAGCGGGCCGAGCGCACGTCCGAGGGCGAAACCTCGGACAGGTCGCGGAACCCGTAGTTGGCCACCGAGCGCGCCACATGGGGTGCGTCGTCAAGTGGCACCGCTGCCTCGAGGCGGATGGTGTTCAGAAGGGCGTTGAGATCGATCTGCAGGTGCAGCTTCAGCATGTCTTCCGACATGCCCTCGCGGCGCTGCTTGCTGCGCTGGGTGATCTCGGTCTCGCCATCGGCGCCCTTGGCCTTTTCGCGCCGGGCGTCCTTGGCGTAATGCGCCGACCGGAAGATGTGCAGGATCGAGACCTTCGACCGGTCGCCGGGACGAAAGGCCCGCCGATCCCGCCTGGAAGTGCCGCCACTGCTGCTTGTGTTCATCTCGCCGTCCGGCCTCCGGCCGCTTGCCCGACGCGCGCTCCGCGCTTTCGGGTCGGCAGAGCGTGTGGGAGGCGAAGAGGCAGGCACGCCGCCTCTTCGCCGTGTCAGACCGCCCGTGGCTGACCCGAGATCAGGCCGACCACTCGGTGTTCTCGACGATGCTCCAGCCGGCGGTGCCTTCCGGCCCGGCCGAGCCATCGTCTTCCTGCTTGGTGTAGGTGACGTGGAACTTGCCGAAGTTCAGCGTCAGCGTCTCGGTCACGCGGTCGAGGCCGTCCTTCGATCCGCCGGTCTGATAGCCGGTGATCATGACCTTCTCGATCTTGATCTTGAGATACTCGATCGGCGCAGCGCCGCCCGACTTCCGCACGATCAGCTCGCCCGAGGTGATGTGTTCACCCGAGCAGCAGCGCTTGATCAGGTCGTGCGTCGCAAGATCGACGTACTTCGTGATGACCATGTCCTGGACGTTCACCTTGCCGCCGCCGCCACCGGGACCGGTGTGGGTGGTGCCCGATTGCGTCAGGCCCCAGTTCCATGCAAGCACGTCGATCTTGTCGGCGTGGATGGCGTCCTGGGACTCGCCCTTGATGTCGTTGGAGAGGTACAGAAAAATATCGAGGGACATCGTTATGCTCCTTGTAGTCGGCCGGGCGGCCGGTTTGGTTAATGGTTACCCTTGGGGTTACTTCCCCTTCGGCAGCTTGGATACCAGGCTCATCCCGATATCCATTCCTTC
>JALORM010000079.1 GCA_025458985.1 Paracoccaceae bacterium
GTGTCGCCCTCGTCGCGGCTGAGGAAGACCGAGCCGGAGTTGGTGCCGAAGTAGACGCCCGCAGGGTCGTGCCGGTCAGTGGCCATCGCCTGACGGAGCACCGTGAAGAAACAGGCCGCCTGCGGCAGGCCCTGCCGCATCGCCTGCCAGCTTGCCCCGCCGTCGCGCGACCGCCAGACGGCGGCCGAGGCGTCGGGCGGGTAGCGGCCCTCGGTGTCGCCGTTCAGGGGAAGCGTCCAGATGGTCTCCGGGTCGCGGGGATGGACGGCGATCGGGAAACCGAAGGTCGAGGGCAGGCCGGAGGTGATCTCGTCCCAGCTGCGCCCGCCGTCGGCGCTGCGGAACACGCCCACATGGTTCTGCTGGTAGAGGACATCGCCCGCCCCGGCAGGCGCGCGCACCATGTTGTGCACGCAGTGCCCGGTTTCCGTCCCGTCGCCGGCCGCGGGGTGGTCGTGCCGGTGGGCGGGTTCGTTCGACAGGCGGTTGCGCCGTTCCCAAATGCGGCCGCCGTCTTCGGTGGCGAAGACCCCGGCGGCGGAGATCGCGACCCACATCTTCGCGGGGTCGGCAGGGTCGGCGACGATGGTATGGAGCGTCAGCCCCGCCGCCCCGGGCTCCCAGCTGCCGCTGGAGGGGTGGTCGCTCAGGCCCTGCACCCGCGCCCAGGTCGCCCCGCCGTCCGCGCTTTCGAAGAGTTGCGCGGGTTTGGCCCCGGCATAGAGCCGACCGCCCGCCCGGCCGAGCGACCAGACCGCGTCGACCTCGCCCTGGAACAGGGCGGGACCGGAAGCCTCCATCCCGAACTGCGCCGCGACCTCGGGGTTCTCGGCCAGCCAGGCATCCGCCTGCCCGTTCGACAGCTTGGCAAGCGCCCAGGTGGCGCCACCGTCGGTGGAGCGCCAGACGCCCGCACCGTGCCAGTCGCTGCCGCCCGCTGCCCAGAGCGCGCCTGTCTCGGGGTCACCGAGCGCGTGGTTGATGGGCCAGCCGTCGCAGAACGGCCCGCGGACCGCCCAGCCCGACCGGGCGTCGTCGCCGTCAAGCAGGAACAGGCCCTTGCTGCTGCCGATCAGCACGGTGATTGCCGACATCGTCGCCTCCCTCGCGTGGACCCGGCTCTGCAGCCTAGCACGTCAGGCGCTGCGCGTCGCGTCCAGCGGGCGGCATGTCGCTCGGGGGTTGAAGGCGGGGCTGCGGCAGGGTTAACCTTGGCGTGCCACGGTCCGGGCGGTCCTGCCGCCCGGTGAAAAGGGAACGCGGTCGGGGCACCTTGCCCGATGCCGCGGCTGCCCCCGCAACTGTAGGCGGCGAGTTCGGACGCACCGTGCCACTGGGCCACAGGCCCGGGAAGGCGCGCCCGAGCGGCGACCCGCGAGCCAGGAGACCTGCCATGGCAATCACCGGTCGGGTGCGCGGGGCGCGCGCCCGCGGCGACGGGCCGACCCGCCGTGGTGATGCGACACGCACCGGGGCAGGGGGCATGTCTTCCTGTCCGCAACGGCAATGCCTCCTCGGAGGCCATGAAGGGACAGGGCGCATGGCCTGGCCGCCCGAACGCATCGTCTGCCTGACCGAAGAGACGGTCGAGACGCTGTACCTGCTGGGGCAGGATCACCGCATCGTCGGGGTGACCGGCTATGCCGTGCGCCCGCCCCGGGTGCGGCGCGAGAAGCCGCGTGTCGGTGCCTTCACCTCGGCCGACGTGCCGAAGATCCGCGCGTTGGCGCCGGATCTGGTGCTGACCTTCTCGGACCTTCAGGCTGACATCGCGGCGGCGCTGATCCGCGAGGGGCTGGCCGTGCATGCCTTCAACCACCGCGATGTGGCCGGAATTCTCGACATGATCCGCACGGTCGGCGCGCTGACCGGGGTGCCGGACCGGGCCGGGGCGCTGGCGGCGTCCTACGAGGCGCGGCTGGCCGAGGTCGCCGCCCAAGCGCCGGCGCGGCGGCCCCGGGTCTGGATCGAGGAGTGGGACGACCCGCTGATCTCGGGCATCGGCTGGGTGTCGGAACTGGTCGCCATCGCGGGCGGCGACGAGGTCTTTCCCGACCTCGCGCGCGCGCCCGCCGCGAGGGACCGGATCGTGGCCCCCGAGGCGGTGATCGCGGCCGCGCCCGAGGTGATCCTGGCCTCGTGGTGCGGCAAGAAGGTGCGCCCCGAAAAGATCGCGGCTCGCCCCGGCTGGTGCGCCATCCCCGCCGTACGGCAGGGCCGGATCCACGAGATCAAGTCGCCGCTGATCCTCCAGCCCGGCCCGGCCGCGCTGACCGACGGGCTCGACGCGATCCGCGCCGCGCTGTTCCCGGCTGCCGTGCGGGAGGCGGTGTGATGGAAACGCTGATCGCCTTCCTGGACCGTGGCGGGCCGGCGATGTGGGCCATCGCCGCACTGTCGGTGCTGGGGTTGGCGCTGATCTTGTGGAAGCTCTGGCGGCTGGCCGTGATGGGCCTCTGGCGCGGTGAGGCGGCCGAGCGTGCGGTCGCGGCCTGGGTCGGGGGCGATCCCGCCGCCGCCATCGCGCTCAACGGCCGACGCGGCATGCATGCCCGCCTCGCCGCCGCCGCGATGGCGGCGCGTGCCGATGCCGCGCTGGGCGTCGATCAGGCCCGCGAGGAAACCGAGCGCGTCGCGCGCGCCCTTCTGGCCGAGGCGCGCAGCGGGCTTCGGGCACTTGACCTGATCGTGACGCTGGCGCCGCTGTTGGGGCTTCTGGGCACGGTCCTCGGGATGATCGCGGCCTTCCAGGCGCTGGAGGACAGTGGCGCCCGCGCCGATCCCTCGATCCTCGCCGGCGGCATCTGGGAGGCGCTGCTGACCACGGCGGCCGGGATGGCGGTGGCGATCCCCGCCGCGGCGGCGCTGGCCTTCTTCGATGGCGCGGTCGAACGCGCCGGTCGGCGGATGGAAGACCTGGCCACCCGCGTCTTCACCCGCGCGCCCCGCAGCCTCACCCCCCTGCGCGCGGCCGCCGAATGAGCGCGGGCTTCGCCTTTCCGGCCCGGGTGGCGCGGCGGCGGCCGAGCCTGACGCCGATGATTGACGTGGTGTTCCTTCTGCTGGTCTTCTTCCTCGTCGCCGTCCGCTTTGCGCCCGAGGGCGCGGTGCCGCTGGACCGGGCGGGCGCTCCGACGCCCTGGCAAGGGGCGCCGCGACTGGTCGAGGTGCGCCCCGGGCCGTCGGTCCTGCTGAACGGCCGCCCGGTCGAGCCCGCCACGCTCGCCGACGCACTTGCGCCGCTGATGCCCGGCGCCGATGCGCCGGTGGTCCTGCGTCCTGGCGGCGGCGCGAGCCTGCAGGACCTGGTCGGCGTCATGGAGCGCCTGCGCGCCGCCGGGTTCGACCGGCTCGTTCTGGTCGCGGGGGACTGACGCCGATGCGTTTCGCCCCGCCCGCGCGCCGCGAACCCCGCGAGACCGTGGTGCCGATGATCAACGTGGTGTTCCTGCTGCTGATCTTCCTGCTGCTGTCGGCCACGCTCGCCCCGGCGCCCCCGGTGGATGTGACCCTGCCCGAGGCGCGGGCAGACGCGGCCGACCCGGGCGAGGCCACGCTGCATATTGCAGCGGACGGCACTCTGGCCATGGGCGCGCTGCGCGGCGAGGCGGCGCTGGCCGCGCTGCCGCCGGGCGCGCGGGTCGAGATCCGGGCCGATGCCGGCCTGCCCGCGGCGGCGCTGGCCGCGCTCTTGCCCCGGCTGGCAGGGGCGGGCGAGGTCGTGCTTGTGACGGTGCCGCCATGATGCGCCGCGGGGTCGAGGCGCTGGCGTTCCTCGGGCTTGCCTCGGCGGTGCATGCCGGGGTCTGGATCGGCTTCGGTGGCGACGGCGGCGCGGAATCCGGGGCGGGCGCGGGCGGGGCGGCGCCGCTGACGCTTGCGGCTGCCGATCCGGGCATGGCCGCGCTGGTTGCGCGATGGGATACCCCGCCGGCGGTCGCGCCCGCGGACCCCGGCCAGAGCCGGACGGCCCGCGCGCCTTCCGCGCCGGACAGCCCCCCGGGCGTGCCGGTCGGCGACTCCGCGGTGACGCGCCCTGCCGTCGCACCTTCCCCGCTTGTGGCCCCCGCCGCCCTGCCTTCCGCCGCACCCGATCGCACCCCCGATGCGGCGATGGCAGAGACCGCCCCGGCGGCGGACCCCGTCCGCCCCCGTCCGCGGCCCCCTGCGACGGACCGTTCCGCAGCGGCCGAAGAAAGGGCAGGCAGGGCCGATGCCCCCGGTCCAGACGCCCCCGCGCAACGCGCGGAAGGCACGGGCGACCGCCGGTCTGCCGGGCAGCAGGGCCAGGGCGCGGCCCGCGCCGCCCCGGCGGGGACCCTGCGCGCGCTCGAGCGGGAATGGGGCGCGGCGATCTTGTCGCGCATCGCGCGGCGCCAGCACTACCCGGCGGGCGACCACGGCAGCGGGACAGCGCGCGTCAGCCTGACGGTGGGCCGCGACGGCCGGCTTCAGGGCGTCGGACTTGCCGCCTCGTCCGGCAGCGCGGCGCTGGACCGCGCGGCGCTTGAGGCGGTCCGCCGCGCCGGACGCTTCCCCCCCGCGCCGGCCGAACTCGACAAGGCGTCCTACGTCTTCGCCGTGCCAATGACCTTCCGCCGGGACTAAGCCCGCGCCGCGCTGCCGCAGCCTCGGCATTTGCATCGGAAATCGGCCTCTGCGAGTGTGGCGGCGAAGCTCCGTGCACGCCAAGGACTGCCCCGCCATGCATCTTGCCCGGTTCCCGCGCCTCTTCGTGGCGCACCTGCCGACGCCGCTGGAACGGCTCGACCGGCTGTCGGCGCATCTCGGCGGGCCCGAGATCTGGATCAAGCGCGACGACTGCACCGGATTGTCGACCGGCGGCAACAAGACCCGCAAGCTCGAATTCCTGATGGCCGAGGCGCAGGCGGACCGCGCCGACCTCGTGATGACCCAGGGCGCCACCCAGTCGAACCACGCCCGCCAGACCGCGGCCTTCGCCGCGAAGCTCGGCATGGCCTGCCACCTGCTGCTTGAGGACCGCACGGGCTCGCGCGAGCGCGACTATACGCGCAACGGCAACGTCCTGCTGGATCACCTCCACGGCGCGACTACCGAGATGCGGCCCGGCGGGCTCGACATGAACGCCGAGATGGAGGCGGTGGCCGACCGCTTCCGTGCCCAGGGGCGCCGGGTCTACACCATCCCCGGCGGCGGTTCGAACCCCACGGGCGCGCTTGGATACGTCAACTGCGCGTTCGAGCTGGTGGGCCAGGCCAACGACCGGGGCCTTGCGATCGACCGCATCGTCACGGCGACCGGCAGCGCGGGCACGCAGGCCGGGCTGGTTGCGGGACTGCGCGCGATCCATGCGGGCATCCCGGTCACGGGTTTCGGCGTCCGCGCCCCGAAGGACCGGCAGGAGGAAAGCGTCTTTGCGCTCGCCTCCGCCACCGCCGAGAAGCTCGGCTGCCCCGGCGCGGTGCGCCGCGCGGACGTGGAGGCCGACTGCACCTACGTCGGCGCAGGCTACGGCATTCCGCGCGACGACACGATCGAGGCGATCCGGCTCTTTGCGGAACTGGAGGGTATCCTTCTCGACCCGGTCTATTCGGGCAAGGCGGCGGCCGGCCTGATCGACTATTGCCGCAAGGGCCGCTTCGGCCGGGGCGAGCTGATCGTGTTCCTGCACACCGGCGGCGCGGCGGCCCTGTTCGGGTATGAATCCGTCCTGTCAGGCAACGGCGGCAGGGCGGCAGCGGAGTAGACGATGGCAACGGCACGGCCCCCCTTCACCGGCAGCTTCACCCAGCAGGAGCCGATCCCCGAAGAGGGCATCGGGGCGGCGCTGGAGGTCCTGCGCAGCGGGCGGCTGCACCGCTACAACACCGCCCCGGGCGAGGAGCCCGAGGCCGCGGCGCTGGAACGCGAGTATGCCGCCTGGCAAGGCGCGGATTACTGCCTCGCGGTGGCCTCGGGCGGTCAGGCGATGCAGATCGCGCTGAGGGCGGCGGGTGTCGGCTCCGGCGAGCCGGTCCTGACCAACGCCTTCACGCTGGCCCCCGTTCCCGGCGCGATCGCCGCCGTGGGCGCGCGCGCCGTTCTGGTCGAGATCACCGACGACCTCGTGCTCGACCTCGACGATCTTGCCGCAAAGGCCGCCGCCTCGGGCGCGCGGGTGCTGCTTCTGTCGCACATGCGCGGCCACCTGTGCGACATGGACCGGCTGATGCAGGTCGCGGATGCCTGCGGGGTCGCCGTGATCGAGGATTGCGCCCACACGATGGGGGCGTCTTGGAACGGCCGCCGGTCGGGCAACTTCGGGCGCGCCGCCTGCTTCTCGACCCAGACCTACAAGCACCTGAACTCGGGCGAGGGGGGGCTTCTGACCTCGGACGATGCCGCGCTGATGGCGCGCGCCACGATGCTGTCGGGCAGTTACATGCTTTATGCGCGCCACGGCGCCGGCCCTGCCGAAGAGGTCTTTGCCGATATCCGGCTCGACACGCCCAACATGTCGGCGCGGATGGACAACCTGCGCGCGGCGCTTCTGCGCCCGCAGATTGCGGTGCTCGACGACCGGATCGCGCGGTGGAACGCGCGGCACGACCGGGTGGCCGGGCACCTGCGCCGCCACAACGCGATCCGCCTGCCCTACCGCCCGCCCGAAGAGGGCTATGTCGGCTCGTCGATCCAGTTCCTCGTGCCGGGGATCGCCCCGGCAACGGCGCGGGCCTTTCTGGCCGATACCGCCCGCCGCGGGGTCGAGCTGAAGTGGTTCGGCGCGACCGAACCCGCGGGCTTCACCTCGGCGCATCCGAGCTGGCGCTACGTCGCGCCGCAGAGCCTGCCCCGGACCGACGCGGTGCTGGCGGGCCTGTTTGACATGCGCCTGCCGCTGACCTTCAGCTTGGAGGATTGCGATCTGATCTCGGCCCACATCCTCGACGCCGCCGCGGCGGTGCTGGAGGCGGCGTGACGGCGCGCGGCGTCCAGGCGTGAGGCGGGTCGGCGTCCTGGGCGGGATGGGGCCCGAGGCGACGGTGCTTCTGATGCAGCGGGTCATCGCCGCAGTGCCTGCGACGGACGATGCCGGCCACATACCGCTGATCGTCGACCAGAACCCGCAGGTACCCTCGCGCATCGCCCACCTGATCGCCGGCACGGGTCCCGACCCCGCGCCGGTGCTGGCCGCGATGGCGCGGCGGCTGGTTGCCGCCGGGGCCGAGGCCCTGGCGATGCCCTGCGTGACCGCGCACCACTACGCCCCTGCGATCCGGGGCGCTGCGGGGGTGCCCTTCCTCGACATGGTGGCGCTGTCGGTCCTGCGGGCTGCGGGACTGTCGGGAACGTCCGGCAGAGGAGGAGGTGCGGTCGGCATCCTTGCATCGCCGGCAGTGCGGCGCGTGGGGCTGTTCGACGCGCCGCTTGCCAGAGAGGGGCTCGTGCCCGTCTATCCGCGCGACGAGGCCGCGCTTCTGGCCGCGATCCGGCAGATCAAGGCCGAAGGGCCATCACCCGACGCGGGCGCGCTGCTCCGGGCCGCCTCGGAAGACCTTCTGGCGCAGGGCGCGCAGGTGCAGATGATCGCCTGCACCGAGCTTTCGCTGGTGGCACGCGGGGCAGACGGTGCGGCGTGGTTCGACAGGTTCGACACGCTCGACGTCCTGGTGCAGGCGGTGGTGGGCTTCGCGCTTGCCACCGATGCAGAGCGGCAGAGGGCAGTGCCCTGACCCGGCCTGTCCCGGACATCCATGCGCGGCGCGGCGCAGGCGCCTCCGGCGGTACGCCGGTGAGGGAGCGATGACGACGCCGGCTGACCGGTGGGGGTGGTCCCGCGGGCGCGCCCAGGTGGCGCGGGTGAAGGGCGGCCTGCTGCTGGCCGCGACCGTCGCGCTGGCCGCAAGCTTCCTGGGCGAGCACTACGGCGCCCCGGCAATGCTGTTCGCCCTGCTGATCGGCATGGCGTTCAACTTCCTCGCGATGGACGCCCGCGCCGAGCCCGGCATCCAGTTCGCATCGACGGTCCTTCTC
>JALORM010000080.1 GCA_025458985.1 Paracoccaceae bacterium
GGGTGCTGGCGCTGGCGCCGTTGATGGGCGAGGTCGCGGCGGTGCTGGTCGAACTGCCCGTCATGCTGGCCGTGTCGTTCCTGGCCGCGCGCTGGGCGGTGGGCCGCCATGCGGTGCCGCCGCGGCTTCTGCCGCGGCTGGCGATGGGCGAGGTCGCCTTCCTGCTGCTGATCGCGGCTGAACTGGCGCTGGGCCTTGTGGCCTTCGGGCGCAGCTTCGAGGAGGTCGTCGCCGGCATGGCCGCGCCCGCCGGGCTGATCGGCCTGGCGGGGCAGGTTGTCTTCGGGCTGATGCCCGTTGTCCTGCTTGCAGGCCGCGGCGGTGTCAGGGGCTGACCCGGCGCCCGGTGGTGACGTCGAAGTACAGCGCCTCGCCCTCGGACGGGCGGACCTCCAGCCGCCCCGCCGCATCGATGCCGGGGGCGTAGCCCCAGACCGCGTGGCTGACGGTGCGCTGCCGGGTCAGGGCGGCGCGGCCGATGATCGCGCGCAGGGGCACCTCGCGGATGACCTCGCCGTCGCGCAGGAAGGTCAGCATCGTCATCCCCATGCGGGGCGGCCAGGGCACCAGATTCAGCCCGTCCCAGCCCAGCACTGCATGGCGCCCGTCATCGGCGACGTGGGCCGTGCGCGCGTAGCGCGGGGCCGACCACAGGACGGCGTCGGGCCGGTCTGCGGGATGCACCGCGATCTCAGGCGGCTCCGGCGTCAGCCGCGCGCAGAACGCGCCCGAGGGCGAGCAGACGCTGTAGGCGTCGGGCAGCGGCAGGGGTTCGTCCGCACAGGCAGGGCCGGCGAAGGCGGCTGCCAGCAGCAAGGCGAGGATCGGCCTGCGGGGGCGTGACACGGCGGCGTGCATCGGCGAGGATCGCGGCAGAGGGGAAAGTCGCGGCATGATCCACCGTTTCCAGACGCGCGTCTACTACGAGGATACCGACCTCGCGGGGATCGTCTACTATGCCAACTACCTGAAATTCATCGAACGTGCCCGCACCGAATGGGTGCGCGGCCTCGGCATCGACCAGGCCCGGCTGAAGGCCGAGGCGGGGGTGGTCTTCGCGGTGCGCCGGGTGGCGGCCGACTACCTCGCGCCCGCCCGGTTCGACGACCTGCTGACGGTCGAGACCGAAGCCCTGTCGGTCACCGCGGCGCGGATCGTCCTGGCGCAGCGGGTGCTTCGGGGGACGGACCTTCTCTTCGCGTCGGAGGTCACGCTGGTCGCCCTGACGGCCGCCGGGCGGCCCGCGCGGCTTCCGGCGGATGTTCGCCGAACCCTTGAAAACTAGGGCTCCTCACAAGCAAGTGTTGGCGTTCCCCCTCAAACCGCGGTAGAAGCGCGGTTAAGAAGAGCCGCACCCACGCGGCCCGGCAACGAGCAGGAAGATGGAAACGGAAACCCTCGCCATGGCGCAGGAGATTGATTTCTCCATGCTCGCCCTTTTCGCACGCGCCACCCTCACCGTGCAGATCGTGATGATCATGCTGATCCTGGCGTCCTTCTGGAGCTGGGCGATCATCATCCAGAAATTCATCAACTACCGCCGCGCACGGACCGAAAGCGCGATGTTCGACGCGGCCTTCTGGTCGGGCGAGCCGCTGGACGAGCTTTACGAGAAGATCGGCCACGAGCCGCGCGGCGCGTCCGAGCGCATCTTCTCGTCCGGCATGCTGGAGTGGCGGCGCAGCCACCGCGACGACGGGCGGCTGATCGCGGGCGCGCAGGCGCGCATCGACCGCAGCATGGATGTGGCGATCGCCAAGGAATCCGAGGACCTGAACTCGGGTCTGTCGTTCCTGGCCACCGTGGGCGCGACGGCGCCGTTCATCGGCCTTTTCGGCACGGTCTGGGGCATCAAGCACAGCTTCGAGCAGATCGCGATCAGCCAGAACACCAACCTTGCCGTCGTGGCGCCCGGCATCGCCGAGGCGCTGCTGGCCACCGGGATGGGCCTTCTGGCCGCGATCCCGGCGGTAGTGTTCTACAACAAGCTTTCGGCCGACAGCGACCGGATCGTGGGCGGCTACGAGGCCTTCGCCGACGAGTTCGCCACGATCCTCAGCCGCCAGCTGGACGCCTGAGATGGCCGCCTCGGTCATCAAGCAGGGCGGGGGCGGCGGACGCCGCCGCGGCAAGCGGCGCGGGCGCCGCTCGGCCGCGATGAGCGAGATCAACGTCACGCCCTTCGTGGACGTGATGCTGGTGCTTCTGATCATCTTCATGGTGGCCGCGCCGCTGCTGACCGTGGGCGTGCCGGTGGAGCTGCCGCGCACCGCCGCGCAGTCGCTGCCGCAGACGCCCGAGGAACCGCTGACGATCACCATCACCGCCGACGGGCGCCTTGCGATCATGGAGACCGAGACAGCCGAGGCCGACCTGATCCCGCGCCTGAGGGCCGTCGCGGCCGAGCGCGCCGACGACAAGGTGTTCCTGCGCGCGGACGGCTCGATCCCCTACGAGCGGGTCGTTCAGGTGATGGGGGCGCTGAATGCCGCGGGCTTCGCCGACATCGGGCTCGTCACCGACACGGGCGGGCCAAGGTTCGACGGCGCGCCCGCGTCAGACGGCTGACGAGGGCCCATGCACTGGCGCGACATGAACACCGGCACGAAGATCTCGGCGGCAGGGCACGGCGCCCTGATCGTCTGGGCACTGCTGGGCGGTGTCCTGTTCAAGTCGCGCGAGACGCAGTTCGAATTCGCCAACGTCTCGGTGATCTCGGAGGCCGAGTTCGCCAGCCTGCGCGAGGCAGCCGCCCCGGCGGAGCAGCCCGCCTCGCCCGTCGCGGGCACCAGCCCGCCTCCACCGCGCCCGGCGCCGCCGGAGCCCGCGTCGGAAGAGCCTCCGCCAGAACCCGTGCCGGAGCCCGTGCCGGAGGAGGTGCCTCCGGAGCCGGCGCCGCCCGAACCGCCGCCGCCCGAGCCCGACCCGGAGCCGCAGCCCGTGCAGCCCGACGTCTCGCCGGACGCGGGCTCGACCGTGCTCGAGAACCAGTCGGAACAGACCCCCGCACCCCAGCAGGCCGACATCGTCGCCGAGGAAGAGACGCCCGCGCCCGAGGAGCCGGTTGAGGAGGCCCCGGTCGAGCAGGAGGCGACGCAGCCCGATCCGGCGGAAGAACCGGAGGTCGTGACCGAGGAGACCGCGCCGGCCGCGCCTGAGGAAACGACGACTGCAATCATCACCGAGGCCGACACCCAGGCCGCCGGCGGCGGCGCGCTGGCGCCCGAACGCTCGCTGAGGCCGCGCTCGCGGCTCGAGCGCGTGGCGGCGGCGGAACCGCCGCCCCAGCCTGCCGACGCCCCTGCCGACGCCCCTGCCGAGGCTCCGTCCGAAGCGCCGGCCGAACCGGACCCGCCCGAGCCCGATACATCGGTGGAAGACGCCATCGCCGCGGCCGCGGCCGATGCTGTTGCCGCCGCACTGGCCGAGGCGCAGTCCGACACCGCCGCGCCCGCAACCGGCACCGGCGGGCAGGGCACCGCGGCCTCCGGCCCGCCGCTCACCGGCGGCGAGCGCGATGCTTTCCGCCTCGCAGTCCAGCGCTGTTGGGTGATCGACCCCGGGTCCGAGGCAAGCCGCGTCTCGGTGACACTTGCCTTCTCGCTCGACCCGTCGGGCCGGATCAGCGCGGGGCCGACGCTTCTGACCAATTCGGGTGGGTCGGACTCGGCGGTCCGCACCGCCTTCGAAGCCGCCCGTCGCGCCGTCGTGCGGTGCGGCGCGAGCGGCTTCCAGCTGCCGCCCGAGAAGTACGAGCAGTGGAAGGAGGTCGAGATGACCTTCGACGCCAGCGGAGGCCGGATCAGATGACCGCGCAGCGGAACCCTGCCCGGACCTGGGCGCTTTCCCCGTGGACCGGGCATCCGTCCGCGGACCATGCTATGCAATCAGACGACCCCAAGCGAACGAGGGCGCCATGAAGACGACCGTGATCTCGACCCTGGCCGCGCTGGCGATGCTCGCCGCGCCCGCCGTGACGCCCGCGCAAGCGCAGGAGCCCCTGCGCATCATCATCGAGGACGGGGTGATCGAGCCGATCCCGCTGGCGATCCCGGTCTTCATCGCCGAGACGCCGGGCGCCGAGCAGGTGGCGGCCGAGATGACCCGCGTGGTCGCGGCGAACCTGGTCGGAACGGGGCTCTTCCGCGAGATCTCGCCCGATGCCTTCATCAGCCGGATCACCAGCTTCGACAGCCCCATCCAGTACGCCGACTGGAAGGCGATCAACGCGCAGGGCCTGGTCGTTGGCGCGGTCTCGGTCGGGGGCGACGGGCGGCTCAACGTCAAGTTCCGCCTCTACGACGTCTTCTCGGACGCGCCGCTGGGCGAGGGGCTGCAGTTCGGCGGCACCACGCAAAGCTGGCGGCGCATGGCGCACAAGGTGTCGGATGCGGTCTACAGCCGGATCACGGGGGAAGGCGGCTACTTCGACAGCCGGGTGGTCTTCGTGGCCGAAAGCGGCCCGAAGGACGCCCGACAGAAGCAGATCGCGATCATGGACCAGGACGGCGCCAACGTGCAGTACCTGACCGACGCCGCGTCGATCGTGCTGGCGCCGCGCTTCTCGCCCAACGGCAGCCAGATCCTCTACACCAGCTACGAGACCGGCAGCCCCTCGATCTACCTGATGGACATCGGCAGCGGCCAGCGGCGGCAGATCGCCGCGGACGCAGGCTCGATGACCTTCTCGCCCCGGTTCTCGCCCGACGGGTCGCGCGTGATCTATTCGATGAGCCAGGGCGGCAATACCGACCTCTGGCTGCAGGACCTGGGCGGCGGGGCGCCGGTGCGGCTGACGAACGCGCCGTCGATCGAGACGGCGCCCTCGTTCAGCCCGGACGGCAGCCGCATCGTCTTCGAAAGCGACCGGTCGGGCACCCAGCAGCTTTACGTCATGTCGGCGGGCGGGGGCGAGCCGACGCGCATCAGCTTCGGCGCAGGACGCTACGGCACCCCGGTCTGGAGCCCGCGCGGCGACTACATCGCCTTCACCAACCAGAACCAGGGCCGCTTCCACATCGGCGTGATGCGGGTCGACGGGTCCGAGGAACGGCTGCTGACCGCCTCGTTCCTGGACGAGGGGCCGACCTGGGCGCCCAACGGCCGTGTCATCATGTTCCAGCGCGAGACCGCCGGGGCGGCCGGGGTGGTCGGCCTCTATTCGGTCGACATCTCGGGCCGCAACCTGAGGGCGATCCAGACGCAGACCGGCGGGTCCGACCCCTCGTGGGGGCCGCTTCTGCCCTGAGGGGCCACGTTTCCAAGGCGGGAGCGACGTGGTATCGTCCCGCCCAATCGAGCACAGGATAACAACAGGACGTCCTCTCATGTACCAGAACCTCGGCAAGGCCCTACTCATCGTTGCCGCGCTTGGCCTGTCGGCCTGCGCCAACCCCGACCGGTTCGGCGGCGCCGGCGGGCCCGGCGGCCCCGGCGGCCCGGGCGGGGTCGATGTCGGCGGCCTCGGCAGCCCGTCCGATCCACGGTCGATCGCCTACTTCAACCAGACGATCGGCGACCGCGTGCTGTTTGCCGTCGACCAGTCGACGCTGGACGCGCAGGCCCAGCAGGTGCTGTCGCAGCAGGCCCAGTGGCTGAATGCCAACGTCCAGTATTCGGCGATCATCGAGGGCCACGCGGACGAACAGGGCACGCGGGAATACAACCTCGCGCTGGGCGAGCGCCGCGCCAACGCGGTGCGCGAGTTCCTCATCAGCCAGGGCGTCGCAGGCAACCGCCTGCGCACGGTCAGCTACGGCAAGGAACGCCCGCTCCAGATCTGCTCGGACGAAAGCTGCTACCGCCAGAACCGCCGTGCGGTGACGGTGCTGTCGGCCGGCGCGGGCGTCTGAGCCGATGCTGCGCCTTGCGCTTGCGCTCGGCCTTCTCCTCGCCGGCCCTGCGGCCGCGCAGAGCCGCGAGGAGACGCTGGCCGACATCCGCCAGCAGCTGACCGTCCTCTGGGTCGAGGTTCAGAACCTCAAGCGCGAGCTTTCGACCACGGGCGCGCCGCAGACCGGGCTCGAAGGCTCGACCCTGCTTGACCGCGTGAACTCGGCCGAAAGCGCACTGTCGCAGCTGACCGCGAAGACCGAGGAACTTCAGAACCGCGTCGACACGCTGGTGCGTGACGGCACGAACCGGATCGGCGACCTCGAGTTCCGGCTCTGCGAGCTTGAGGAAGGCTGCGACATCTCGGCGCTGGGTGACACGCCCACGCTGGGCGGCGGCGCGCTTCCCGGCGGAGGTGCGGCGCCGGCGACCGGCGGCGGCACCGCGCCCGCCCAGGGCGGCAGCCAGGCCGTGGGCGAGCAGGCCGACTTCGACAGGGCCAAGGCGGCCTTCGACAGCGGCGATTTCGCCGGCGCCGCCGGGCTGTTCCAGACCTTCACCCAGACCTACACCGCCGGCCCCCTGAACGGCGAGGCGCATTACTGGCGCGGCGAGGCGCTGGCGCGGCAGGGCAATACCGAGGGCGCGGCGCGCGCCTTCCTCGACAGCTTCTCCGGCGCCCCGTCGGGAAGCGTCGCGCCGCAGGCGCTGTTCCGGCTTGGGCAGTCTCTGGGCGAGCTTGGCCAGGTGCAGGAAGCCTGCGTCACGCTGGCCGAGGTCGGGTCGCGCTTTCCGGGCGCCCCGGCGGCCGCCGAGGCACAGGGCGCGCGGCAGTTGCTCGGCTGCCAGTGACGCTGGAGGAGCGGTTCGCCGGAGCCATGGCGGACCTTGCGGGCCCGGAGCGATCCGGGCCTTTCGGCATCGCGGTCTCGGGCGGGGGCGACTCGGTCGCGCTGATGGCGCTTGCGGCGGATTGGGCGCGGACCGCGGGCGTGGCGCTCAGGGCCGCGACGGTGAACCACGGGCTGCGCGCCGAGGCCGCGGACGAGGCCCGCGGGGTGGCCATGCAGGCCGCGGCCATGGGGCTCGCGCACGACACTCTGACCTGGCGATGGGACGGTTGCGGCAATCTGCAGGATGCCGCGCGGCGGGGCAGGATGCGCCTTCTTGCCGACTGGGCGGCAGCGCAGGGCCTTGCCGCAGTCCTTCTGGGCCACACGCGCGACGATATTGCCGAAACCTTCCTGATGCGGCTTGCGCGCGGGTCGGGTGTGGACGGGCTTTCGGCGATGGCAGCGCGGCGCGCGGCCGACGGCACGGTCTGGCTGCGCCCGCTCCTGGGCATCCCGCGCGACGACCTGCGGCGGGAGCTTCTGTCGCGTGGCCTGACCTGGATCGAAGACCCCTCGAACGAGGACCCGCGGTTCGACCGGGCGCGGGCACGGCAGGTGCTGGGCGCGCTCGCCCCGCTCGGGATCTCGGCCGAGACGCTCGCCGCCACGGCCGGGCGGCTCGCCTCAACAAGCGCAGTCCTGCGCGGCGCTGCGGCCGAGGCGGCGGCGCGGGTGGTGCGGCAGGGCCCGGCGGGCGAGGCCTCGATCGACTCCGCGGGCCTTGCGGACCTGCCCGCCGACATCGCGCGACGGGTGTTCGCCGGCGTACTGGTCTGGATCGCCTCGGCCGACTATCCGCCCCGGCACGAGGCGCTTGAGGCACTCGCGGCCGGCCTCCGGCAGGGGCGGGGCGGAACGCTCCATGACGCTGGCTTCTGGACGGTCCCGCCGGGGGGCCCGGCCTCACGGTCCGGGCGCTGGGCGAGGCGGGGCTTGCGCTGTGTCCGGACTGGCGCGCGACAGGGGCGGCGCGGGCGGCCCTGATCGCTGGGCCTGCGGTGTGGCTGGGCGAGCGCCTGGTGGCCGCGCCCCTCGCCGGCCGGGCCGACGGCTGGACGGCGACGCTGCAGCGGCCTATTGCCGCCGCATTCACCGTGCATTGAACCTCCCGGCTTTATGTCTATCTTACGATAGACCGGACCGGCGCCTCCGCCGGGCCGAACCTTGGGAGTCTCTTCGTGGGCAACGCGCGAAACATCGCCTTCTGGGTCGTCCTGTTTCTTCTGATCCTTGCGCTCTTCAACCTGTTCTCGGGCGGGCAGAGCACCATGCAGTCGCGCGATGTGCCTTATTCCGACTTCGTGGCCCGGGTCGAGCGCAGCGAGGTGAGCGAGGTCACGCTTGACGGCGAACGCGCCACTTTCCGCGGCACGGACGGGCAAAACTACGTGACGATCGTGCCGAACAGTGCCGACCTCGTGCGCGCGCTGACCGATCGGCTGGTGGAACGCAACATTCCCGTCAAGGCAAAGCCCCAGCAGGAGTCCGGCTTCTTCAGCGTGCTGTCGCTGTGGCTGCCGTTCCTGATCCTGATCGGCATCTGGATCTTCTTCATGAACCGGATGCAGGGCGGCGGACGTGGCGGCGCGATGGGCTTCGGCAAGTCCCGCGCGAAGCTGCTGACCGAAAAGCACGGTCGCGTCAC
>JALORM010000492.1 GCA_025458985.1 Paracoccaceae bacterium
CCCAGCGCCGACAGCGAGCGGCGCCGCCTGCGCATGCTGCCGCAGACGGCGCCGCTGCCCTGGGACGAACTCATGCACGAGCCGGCCTATCAGCTGGCGCTGGAGCGCCTGCCCTGAGGGCCTGCCGGTCGAGTGATCGGTCGAGAAGGAAAAAGGGCCCCGCTTGGCGGGGCCCTCTTGCGTCCGGTCGGCGGCGCCCGTCTCAGGCGCGCGTTTCGGTGCTGCCGGCAGCGGCCGGCGGATCGAAGGGCAACGTCAGCTGCGTGAGGTCCTGCCGGGTCTCGACCAGCACCAGCGGGCCCTCGTCGACCTGCACCACGGCCCGCGGCGCGCGCGGCACGCGGACAGGCGCTGGCTCGGCGGCCATTGCGGCCTGGGCCTGGGCGACCTTGTCAGGGTCGGAGCCGACCCACTCGAGGCCGGCGGCCTGGGCCAGCGACTGCAACGACTGCACCGGCAGTGCGTAGGTGGGCGCGGCCACCGGGGCCGGAGCTGCCGCAACTTCGGCCGGGGCCGGGGCGGGGTGGGCCGTCGCCGGTGCCGCGACAGGTTCGGCTTCGTCCGTGGCCGACGGCTGGTCCACCGCGGGGGCATCGACCGCAGGAAGGACCGCAGCGTCGACCTCTGCAACCGGGCTGACCGGCTCGGTCGCCGCTCCCTCGGTACCCGGTTCCGCCGACGCCTCCACGGCGCCCTCGCGGCGCGCGCCGCGGTCGCGATCGCGGCCTCGCCCGCGGCGACGGCCACCTTCGCGGCGGCCGCCGTCTTCGGATGCCGCCTCGGGCGTCGCCCCCTCAGTGCCCGGTTCCGTCAACGATCCACCCGAGTCGCGCGTGGTCGAGTCGTCGGTCTGCGGCTGATCGCCGGCGGCCGAATTGTCGCTGCCCTCGGCCCGGACCTCGCCGGTCTCCGAGCGGTCGCCGCGGCCACCGCGGCGACGACGGCGGCGGCCGCCTTCGCGGCCCTCGCCCTCACGGGCCTCCGCGCCGACGGCGGACGAATCGTCGGGGCCCGATCGGGCTGTCGTTGCGATTTCACCCGAGGCATCTGGCACCGTGTCGACGAAGGCCTGAGCCTGCGGGTCGAGTGCCGACGTGGCGGCGGCCGGAGCGGCCTGGCGGTCGTTGCGCGAACGGCGGCCTTCGCCTCGTCCCTCTCCCCGACTTTCACCGCGGCCCTCCCCGCGACCTTCGCTGCGGCCTTCCGCGCGGGGCGACGACGCGCCGACGCTGTCCGGCGAGCCCTCGGGGCGCCGACCGTCGCGACGGACATCGCGTCCGCCCTCGCGGCCCCCATCCCGACCGTTGCCCGAGCGACCGCGACCGTCCCCGCGGCCTTCGCCCCGGGCTTCGCCACTTCGCCCATCGCCACGGCCCTCCCCGCGTCCTTCCCCGCGTCCCCCGCGTCGTCCGCGACCTTCGCGGTCCTCGCGACCGCCTTCACGGGGCGCAGCAGGCGCCGCCGCAGGCAGCGGTGCTGCGACCGGGGCCGCAGCGGGTGCCGCCGGAGCGGGCGTACCCGCACCGAACAGATTGCGCAGCCAGCCGAAGAAGCCGCCACTCGCCGCGGCGGCGGCGGTGGCCGCCACCGGGACGACGGCCACCGGGGCCGGCGCGACCAGCGGCGCCGGCGCCGGCGCGGGCTTCGGCGGCGCCACCGGGGCGGGCGGCGCGGGCTGGTCGGGCACTACGCCCTTGATGACCGGTTCCTGGCGGGACTTGCCCTTCTCGGCCGCGTCGCGGCGGCGGGTGATGCCCACCTCCTCCTGCGGCTCCTCGATCATCGTGTAGCTGGCGCGGAAGCCGTCCAGGCGCGGGTCGTCGTGGCGCAGGCGCTCGAGCTTGTAGTTCGGCGTCTCCAGGTGCTTGTTGGGCACCAGCAGCACGGTCACGCGCTGCTTGAGCTCGATCGGTGACCTCCACCGGCACCTGCACGTGCACGGCGGCGGTGTTGTCCTTCATGGCCTCTTCCTGGACCATGCGCAGGATCTGCAGCGCCGAGCTCTCGGTGTCGCGGATGTGGCCCGTGCCGTTGCAGCGCGGGCAGGTGATGTGGCTGCCCTCGCTGAGTGCCGGGCGCAGCCGCTGGCGGCTGAGTTCGAGCAGGCCGAACTTGCTGATGGAGGAGAACTGCACGCGGGCGCGGTCGAAGCGCAGCGCGTCGCGCAGGCGCTGTTCCACCTCGCGGCGGTTCTTGCTCTCCTCCATGTCGATGAAGTCGACGACGATGAGGCCGCCCAGATCGCGCAGCCGCATCTGGCGGGCGATCTCGTCGGCCGCCTCGAGGTTGGTGCGGAACGCCGTTTCCTCGATGTCGCCGCCCCGGGTGGCGCGCGCCGAGTTCACGTCCACGGCGACCAGCGCCTCGGTGTGGTCGATCACGATGGCGCCGCCGGAGGGCAGGTTCACCGTGCGGCTGAAGGCCGTCTCGATCTGGTGCTCGATCTGGAAGCGGCTGAACAGCGGCGCGTCGTCGCGGTAGCGCTTCACGCGATGCGCGTTGTCCGGCATCACGTGGTTCATGAACTGCTGGGCCTGATCGTAGATGTCGTCGGTGTCGATCAGGATCTCGCCGATGTCCGCGGTGAAGTAGTCGCGGATGGCGCGGATGACGAGGCTGCTCTCCTGGTAGATCAGGAAGGCGCCCTTGCCCACCTTGGAAGCGCCGTCGATGGCGTCCCAGAGCTTGAGCATGTAGTTGAGGTCCCACTGCAGCTCGGCAGCCGAGCGGCCGATGCCCGCGGTGCGGGCGATCAGGCTCATGCCCTTGGGGTACTCGAGCTGCTCGAGGTTCTCCTTGAGTTCCTCGCGGTCCTCGCCCTCGATGCGGCGGCTGACGCCACCGCCGCGCGGGTTGTTGGGCATCAGCACCAGGTAGCGGCCGGCCAGGCTCACGAAGGTGGTGAGCGCCGC
>JALORM010000493.1 GCA_025458985.1 Paracoccaceae bacterium
AAGTAACGCCGCACGCCACGGCACGGCCCGTTCGTCTATCGGTTAGGACGTCAGGTTTTCAACCTGAAAAGAGGGGTTCGACTCCCCTACGGGCTGCCATTCATCTGAAATAGACAGCTTTTTCAGGCGGTTGCGGGGCAAGATTGTCCCGCCGCCCGGCGGGTCGCAAAAGGTGGGACACTTGTCACCGGGCCGCGCGGCTGCGTAAGCCTTGCGAGGGCGCTGGCGGCACGCAGTTTCTGGGATGCCCCCTTGGTGTAGCGCGTGACCTCCTTCGAAGTCTGGTGGCCGGTGATCGCCATGATCTCGAATTCGCTGCAGCCGAGCTCGGCCAGTCGGGCGGCCGCCGCCTTTCGCAGCCCGTGCACCGAGCAATGACCGAGATCCGCTGCATCCCACCGCTTGCGGAACCGGTTACCGACTCCGGCTGCCGTGAACGGCTTGCCGTATTCGCTCATCAGGAAGGTCGTGTCCCCCACCCGGTCATCCGCAAGGTAGTGTTGCAGTTCGGGGATGATCGGGATCGCCAGCGTGATCGGATGACGATTGCGCCCCTTGTGCTGGGTGAACCCGATCCAGAGCACGCCTTCGTCATCCTCGCGCACCTCCCCCCACCCGAACCGTACAAGGTCGGACCGGCGCTGGCCGGTGTAGTCGCCTGCTGCCGATTTCGCGGACACCGGGTTAGGTTTGCATAGCTCGCTCCTCGAACGCCATAGGGCTGAGATAGCCCAGCTTGGAATGGCGTCGCGTGGGGCTGTAGAAGCGCTCGATGTAATCGAAGACATCGGCCTTAGGGATTGGCACGGCAACCGACGAGCCTGGCCGGCTGCCGCCGGCGATCCAGCAGGCCTCCGTCAGGCGCCGCGGGAACCGGGCAGGCCCACTGGCCCGCGTTCCAGCAGGTATCGTATCCACGGTTGAGGCTGTCCTTCGTGGCGGAAGCGTCGCAGAGTGGCGGCGTCAGTGCTGGAGGCAGAGATGGACGCGACGCTGATCGGGCGGGTCTGGGACCCCGAGGCCGAGGGGCCGGCCGTGGTGACGGTGCGCGACGGGCGGGTGGTAGACATCACGGCGCGCGCGGCGCCGCTGGTTCGCGACATCTGCGAACTCGATGACCCGGCCGCGCATGTCCGCGCAGCGCCGGGCCGCGATCTGGGGCCGCTCGACGACCTGCTGTCGGCGAGGGTCGGCGACCCGTCGGTGCGGCACTTGCTGGCCCCCTGCGACCTCCAGGCGATCAAGGCCTGCGGCGTGACCTTCGCGGGCTCGATGGTCGAGCGCGTGATCGAGGAGCGCGCCGCCGGCGACCCCGCCCGGGCCGAGGCGATCCGCGCGCGTGTAGGCGCGGCCATCGGCGACAGCCTGAGGAACATCCGCCCCGGTTCGCCCGAGGCGATGGCGGTCAAGGCGGCGCTGATCGCCGAGGGGCTGCCCGGATGCCGAGGTCTTCTCCAAGGCGCAGGTCCTCTCGTCGGTCGGGCACGGCGCCCTGATCGGGCTGCACCCGGTGTCGAAGTGGAACAACCCCGAACCCGAGATCGTGTTGGCGGTATCCTCGACGGGCCGGATCGTCGGTGCGACGCTCGGCAACGACGTGAACCTGCGCGACGTGGAGGGGCGCTCGGCGCTGCTTCTGTCCAAGGCCAAGGACAACAACGGCTCCTGCGCCATCGGTCCGTTCCTGCGGCTGTTCGACGAGCACTACACGCTGAACGACGTGCGCCGGGCGGAACTGTCGCTGCGGGTGGAGGGGGAGGACGGCTACGTGCTGAACGGCCGGTCCTCGATGGCCCAGATCAGCCGCGACCCCGAAGACCTCGTCGCCCAGACCATCGGCCGCCATCACCAGTACCCCGACGGTCTGATGCTGTTTCTCGGCACGCTCTTTGCGCCGACCGAAGACAGGGGCGAACCCGGCGCAGGCTTCACCCACCGGCTGGGCGATGTCGTCACGATCGCGGCCGAGGGCCTCGGGACCCTGCGCAACCGGGTGGCGCTGTCGACGGACTGCCCGGAATGGACCTTCGGGGTCCGCGCGCTGATGGCGAACCTCGCCGCGCGCGGCCTGATCTGACGGCCGCGCCGGCCCCGCCGGTTGATCGGACACGGCCGGGTGTGCTTTGCTTCGCCCGGCGGGGGAGGAACGGCGATGGCAGACCGGTTCGAGATCGGCAGGAAGACCCGGCGCGCGGTGCTGGGGGATGCCCAAGTCGACCGCGCCGAGGCCGAGGTGACGGCCTTCGACGCGCCGTTCCAGCAGATGATCACCGAAGGTGCCTGGGGTACGCTCTGGGCGGACGGCACGATCCCGCTGCGCGAACGCTCGATGCTCACGCTCGCGCTTCTGGCCGCGACGGGCAACTTCGCCGAGATCCCGATGCACATCCGCGCCACGCGCGCCACCGGGGCCAGCCCGCAGGACGTGATGCAGGCCTTCCTGCACGTCGCCGTCTATGCCGGCGTGCCGAAGGCGAACCACGCGATCCGGCTGGCCAGGGAAACCTTCGCCGAGATGGAGCGGGAGGCATGAGCCGCGGGGGCGACTTCTACCCGCGCGACCGCGGCTGGCACCCCCCGGCGCTGACGCCGGCCTACAAGACCTCGGTCGCCCGGTCGCCCCGGCAGGCGCTGATCAGCCTCGAAGGCGGGATCGGCGAGCTGACCGGCCCGGTCTTCGGCCAGGGCGACATCGGTCCGGCGGACCACGACCTGATCCGCAACCATGCGCGCCCCGGCGAAAGCTCGCTGGGCGAGCGGATCGTCCTGCACGGGCAGGTGCTGGACGAGAACGCCCGCCCCGTGCCGCACACGCTGGTCGAGATCTGGCAGGCCAACGCCGGTGGCCGCTACCGGCACGCGACCGACGGCTACCTTGCCCCGCTCGACCCGAACTTCGGCGGCTCTGGCCGCACGCTGACCGACGCCGAGGGCCGTTATGCCTTCCACACCGTGAAGCCAGGCGCCTACCCCTGGCGGAATTCGGTCAATGCGTGGCGGCCGGCGCATGTGCATTTCTCGGTCTTCGGCACCGCCTTCGTGCAGCGGCTGGTCACCCAGTGCTACTTCGAGGGCGACCCGCTGATCCCGCACTGTCCCATTGCGGGCACGCTGCCGGACCCGGCCGGGGTCGACCGGCTGACGGCGGTGCTCGACCTCAACGCCAGCCTGCCGCTCGACTCGCTTGCCTGGCGCTTCGACATCGTGCTGCGCCGAAGGGAGCTGAGCGATGCCCCCGCCCCTGCCCTACCTGCGCGAGACGCCGTCCCAGACCGCTGGGCCCTACGTGCACATCGGGCTGGCGCCCGAGGCCGCGGGACTGGGCCTGCGGATGGCCGGCCTCGGGCGGCAGATCGCCGGGCCGGAGGTGCCGGGGACGCGCATCCGCGTCGAGGGCCGGGTGCTGGACGGCACCGGCCTGCCGGTGCGGGACG
>JALORM010000081.1 GCA_025458985.1 Paracoccaceae bacterium
GGACAGCGGCGGCAGGCCCGCGGGCGTCACCCGGCGGTCAGCCCGGATCGCCGCCAGCGCGGCCTCGGCGCGGCCGGCGTCGTAGCGGTCGGGCAGGAACCCGGCAAGGCCAAGGATCACCGCGCGGTCGGTCGCGTGCCCGACCCCGGTGAAGGCCAGCGAGCCGTGCAGGCTGGCGCGCAGGCCTGAGGGCCGGAAGGGCGAGGCGCGCAGGGTGTCGAGGAACCGCGCGGCCGCGACCATCGGGCCCATCGTGTGCGAGGATGACGGGCCGATCCCGACCTTGAACATCTCGAACACGCTGAGAAACATCCCGACCTCCGCGACCTGCCGCGTCTGGATGCGCCGTTCCGGCCCCGAATGCACGCCGGAAAGCGACACGATGCCAGCTTTCGCCGGCCGCCCAGCGTCGTCGCGCCGGCGTCGCCGAAACATCGTGCGGCCCTGCCCGCCGGCCGTCCAGTGTGCTGCGATTCGCGCTCGCGGGCGGCGGGGAAACTGCCTATAAGAGCCCCGGCTCAATCAGGAGTGTGCGCATGGACAAGGACCTCTCGCCGATCGACAGGGCAAAATTCGTGGCCGCCAGGCGCGCTGCGGCCTTCGTCGAGACGGGGATGCGGGTCGGGCTCGGCACCGGATCGACGGCGGCCTGGATGGTGCGCTGCCTGGGCGAGCGGATCCGCGACGAGGGCCTCAGGATCACCGGCGTCCCGACATCGGAACGCACCGCCGCGCTGGCGCGCGAGGTGGGCATTCCGCTGGCGACGCTTGACGAGGTGCAGTGGCTCGACCTGACCATCGACGGTGCTGGCGCGCGGCGCCGAGCTCAGGATGGCGGGGGATGCGCCTTTCGTCTCGGACGAGGGCAACCGGATCCTCGACCTCGACCTCAAGCGGATCGGCAACCCGCGTCAGCTGTCGCTGATGCTGAACCAGATTCCGGGCGTCGTCGAGAACGGGCTGTTCATCGACATCTGCGACGTCGTGGTGATCGGCCATTCCGACAGCCGGGTGGAGGTGCGCGACATCCAGGCGGGCTCGACCACGGAAGAGCGCATCGCGCTCGCCGACGAGGACAACATCTTTGCCGACCTGGCGGAGTGAAGGCGGCAAACGGGCAGGCGGCACATGGCGTTCGACTACGACCTCTTCGTGATCGGTGGCGGCTCGGGCGGCGTCCGCGCGGCGCGCCTTGCGGCGGCCGAGTGCGGCGCGAAGGTCGGTCTGGCCGAGGCCGACCGGATGGGCGGCACCTGCGTGATCCGCGGCTGTGTTCCGAAGAAGCTGATGGTCTTCGCCTCGGCCTATCGCGAGGCGATGCGCGAGGCGGCGGACTACGGCTGGAAGGTGAGCTCGGCGGGGTTCGAATGGCAGCGGTTCCGCACGCGGCTCGACACCGAACTCGACCGGCTGGAAGAGGCCTATCGCACCACGCTGGCCAGGGCGGGGGTCGAGATCCACGATGCCCGTGCCGAGCTGGAGGATCCCCACACCGTCCGGCTCGACGGCGGCCGGACTGTCACCGCCAAGCACATCCTGGTCGCCACCGGCGGCCGGCCGGAAGTGCCTGAGCGCGAGAACGCGGGCCTCGGCATCACCTCGAACGAGGTGTTCCGGTTCGACGACCTGCCCGCGTCGATCCTGATCGTGGGCGGCGGCTACATCGCCTCCGAGATGGCCTGCATCCTCAACGGGCTCGGCGTCGCGGTGACGCAGTTCTACCGGGGCGCCCAGATCCTGCGGGGCTTCGACGACGAGGCGCGGGGCCACATCGCGGGCATCATGGCCGACGACGGGATCGAGCTGCGGCTCGGCACCGACATCCTCGAGCTGAGCGACGAGGGCGGGGGCGTCCGGGCCAAGGCGTCGGACGGGTCCGAGAGGGTCTACGACCGCCTTCTCTGGGCGACGGGCCGACGGCCCAACACCGAGGGCCTCGGGCTCGACCGGGCGGGCGTGAAGACCGGCCGCCGGGGCGAGGTCGAGGTGGATCGCTACAGCCAGACCAGCGTGCCCTCGGTCTTCGCGGTGGGCGACGTGACCAACCGCCTGCAGCTGACGCCGGTCGCGATCCGCGAGGCTGCAGCCTTCGTCGACACGGTGTTCCGGGGCCGGCCAACGGCCTTCGACCACACGATTGTTCCGGGTGCGGTCTTCACCCAGCCCGAATACGGCTATGTCGGCCTGACCGAGGAGGCGGCGCGCGAAGAGGAGGAGATCGAGGTCTACTGCACGTCCTTCCGGCCGATGCAGACGGCCTTCATCGGTCGGCCCGAACGGGTGATGATGAAACTGATCGTCAACCGCGGGAGCCGGCGGGTCCTTGGCTGCCACATTGTCGCACCCGGCGCGGGCGAGATGATCCAGCTTGCCGCCATCGCGATCCGCATGGGCGCCACCAAGGAACAGTTCGACGAGACCTGCGCCGTCCATCCGACCATGGCGGAAGAACTCGTGACGATGAAGACCCCGATCCGCACGGCTTGAGCCGCGCTTGAATTCCGGGCACGAACAACCACCTAGACCCCAACGATCAGAAGACGAAGGGAACCTCACTCCATGGCAGGAAACAACGGCGGCCCCTGGGGCGGCGGCGGCAACCGGGGCGGCGGCGACGACGACGGTCGCAGACCCGGGGGGCGCAGGCCCGGCGGCGACGGGCCGCAGATCCCCGAGATCGACGAGATCGTCCGCAAGGGTCAGGAGCAGCTGAGGGTCCTCATGGGTGGCCGCGGCGGCCGGGGCAACGGCGGTCCGGGCGGCGGCGGGGGCGGCGATGGCTTCAAGATGACCCGGGGCACGGTCGGGCTGGGGGTGCTGGCCGCGGTCGGTCTCTGGGCCTGGCTGTCGTTCTACACGGTGCGGCCCGAAGAACAGTCGGTCGAGCTGTTCCTGGGCGAGTTCTCGGCAGTCGGCAACCCGGGCCTGAACTTCGCGCCCTGGCCCCTGTTCACCGCCGAGGTGATCCCGGTGACGCGCGAGAACACCGAGGACATCGGCATCGGGTCGACCCGGCCGTCCGAATCCGGCCTCATGCTGACAACCGATGCCAACATCGTGGATATCGGGTTCCAGGTGGTGTGGAACATCACCGACCCGGCAAAGATACTGTTCAACATCGCCGATCCGCAGCTGACCGTCCGCGCCGTGAGCGAGGCGGCCATGCGCGAGATCATCGCCGAAAGCGAGCTTGCCCCGATCCTGAACCGCGACCGCGGCATCATCGCCGAGCGGTTGCAGACCTCGATCCAGGAGGCTCTCGACAGCTACGACAGCGGCATCAATATCATCCGGGTCAACCTTGAACGGGCAGACCCGCCTGCCGAGGTGATCGACGCCTTCCGCGCCGTGCAGGCCGCCGAACAGGAACGCGACCGGCTGGAGCGTCAGGCCGACGCCTACGCCAACACCGTGACGGCCGGCGCCCGCGGCGAGGCAGCGCAGATCCTCGAACAGGCCGAGGCCTACCGCGCCCAGGTCGTGAACCAGGCCCAGGGTGAGGCGAGCCGCTTCCTTGCGGTTCTGACCGAGTATCGGGTCGCCCCGGAAGTGACCCGACAGCGTCTCTACATCGAGACCATCGAGCAGGTGCTGGGCGGGGTCGACAAGATCCTGCTCGATCCCTCGGTCGCCGGCGGCGGCGAGGGCGGACAGGGCGTCGTGCCCTACCTGCCGCTCAACGAGTTGCGCAGGCAGCCCGGAGCGGCCGCCCCCGCGCAAGGGGGGAACTGAGACATGACCCGCACATCCATCCTTCTTCTCGGCGCGGTCTTTCTCATCGCCGGCATCCTGTCGTCGCTCTTCATCGTCGACGAGCGCGAGAAGGCGCTGGTCCTGCAGTTCGGCCAGATCCGGCAGGTGAAGGAAGAGCCGGGCCTCGGCTTCAAGATTCCCTTCATCCAGGAGGTCGTGAAGTACGACGACCGCATCCTGTCGCTCGACACCGACGAGATCGAGGTCACCCCCTCCGATGACCGCCGCCTGGTGGTGGACGCCTTCGCGCGCTACCGGATCGCCGATGTCGTCCAGTTCCGGCAGGCTGTCGGAGTCGGCGGCCTCGCCGCCGCGGAATCGCGTCTCCAGTCGATCCTGAATGCGCAGATCCGGCAGGTGCTGGGCTCGGAATCGGTGACCTCCGACACAATCCTGTCGCCCGACCGGCGGCTCCTGATGAACCGGATCCGCGACCAGTCCCGCACCTCGGCGCTGGCGCTCGGTCTCGACATCGTCGACGTTCGGCTCAAGCAGACGAACCTGCCCGAGCAGAACCTGGAGGCGACCTTCGCCCGGATGCGCGCCGAGCGCGAACGCGAGGCCGCAGACGAGATCGCCCGCGGCAACGAGGCCGCGCAGCGGGTCCGGGCGCAGGCCGACCGGACCGTGGTCGAGATCGTCTCGGATGCGAATCGCCAGGCCGAGATCACCCGAGGCGAAGCCGACGCCGAACGCACCCGGATCACCGGCGAGGCCTACGGAGAGGATGCCGAGTTCTTCGGGTTCTTCCGCTCGCTGCCGGCCTATGCGCGGGCGCTCGGCGGTCAGAACTCGTCGCTGGTGCTCACGCCCGAAAGCGACTTCTTCGAGTTCCTCAACTCGCCCTACGGCCGCGGGGCGCAGCCCGCCCCCGGTGCGTCCGGCGCACCCGGCGCGGCGGGGGAGGCGGCGGCGCAGGCGACCGAGTGATCGCAACGATCGTCATGGCCCTGGGCCTCGTGCTGATCGTCGAGGGGCTGGTGCTTGCACTGGCCCCTTCGCGTATCGAGGATGCGCTGCGCCTTCTGGCCGGCCTGCCGGTCGAAACCCGCCGCCTGCTGGGATTCGGTGCGCTGGCGGTCGGGGTCCTGCTCTTCGCCCTTGCCCGGGCGCTCGGGGCCTGAGAGACTGCATGCGGCCTCTCACAGCCGCGTGAGAAAGACGCCGCGGGCTTTGCGACCAGCCCCGCCGTGCCTATCTTGTGGGCGGGTCGATCGGCTGCCGCGGCCAGTCCCCGGCAGGACGCACATCGAAGGAGTCCGCTCGTGATCACCAGAACTCTCGCCCAATCGCGCGCCGTGGCGACGGGGCCGCTCCAGGCACTCTGGGCGCTTGTCCTTGCAGCCGCACTGATCGTCGCGCAGGCCGCGGCGGTCGATGCCCGCGCGGCGCCGGAAAGCTTCGCCGACCTCGCCCAGCAGGTCAGCCCCGCGGTCGTGAACATCACGACCTCGACCACGGTCGCGGCCGACAGTGGACCCGTGCCCCAGTTTCCCGAAGGCTCGCCCTTCGACGACTTCTTCCGCGACTTCGGCGGCCCCGGCCAGGGCGGACCCGCCCAGCGCAGCCAGGCCCTGGGCTCGGGCTTCGTGATCTCGGAAGACGGCTTCATCGTCACCAACAACCACGTGATCGAAGGCGCCGACGAGATCGAGATCGAATTCTTCTCGGGTGGCCGCCTGCCGGCGACCGTCGTCGGCACCGATCCCAACACCGACATCGCGCTTCTGAAGGTGGAAAGCGACGACCCGCTGCCCTTCGTGTCGTTCGGCGACAGCGACATCGTGCGCGTCGGCGACTGGGTGATGGCGATGGGCAACCCGCTCGGTCAGGGCTTCTCGGTGTCGGCCGGCATCGTCTCGGCCCGCAACCGCGAGCTTTCGGGCACCTACGACGACTACATCCAGACCGACGCGGCGATCAACCGCGGCAACTCGGGCGGGCCGCTCTTCAACATGTCGGGCGAGGTGATCGGCGTGAACACCGCCATCCTGTCGCCCAACGGCGGCTCGATCGGGATCGGCTTCGCGATGTCGGCCGAGGTCGTCACCGACGTCGTCGCGCAGCTGCGCGAGTTCGGCGAGACCCGACGCGGCTGGCTGGGCGTGCGCATCCAGGACGTCACCGACGACGTGGCCGAGGCGATCGGTCTCGACCCGGCGCGGGGGGCGCTTGTCACCGACGTGCCCGAGGGCCCGGCGATGGAGGCGGGCATCCGCCAGGGCGACGTGATCGTGTCGTTCGACGGGGCCGATGTCGCCGATACCCGCGAACTGGTGCGCCGCGTCGCCGGAACCGCCGTGGGCAAGGAAGTTCCGGTGATCGTGTTCCGCGACGGCGCCACCGAGACGCTGCGCATCACGCTTGGCCGCCGCGAAGAGGCGCAGGGCGCGATTCCCGCGGCACAGGCCGCCCCCGACGAGCCGGCCGAGGCCGACGTCCTCGGCATGACGGTGACGACGCTCACCCCCGACATCGCCGAAGGCCTCGGCCTGTCGGGCAGCGTCACGGGTCTTGCCGTGACGGCGGTCGACGAATCGACGGAAGCCTTCGACAAGGGCATCCGCTCGGGCGACGTGATCACCGAAGCCGGCCAGCAGCCCGTCGCCGCCCCCGCCGACCTCGAGGCGCGCATCGCCGAGGCGAAGGACGCCGGCCGCAAGTCGCTTCTGCTGCTGGTGCGACGCGGCGGCGACCCGCGCTTCGTCGCGCTCTCGGTCGAATGACGGCGCCGCGGGGCCTTGCCTGACGGTCCGACCGGGCGCCCTTCGCGGGGCGCCCGTTCTGCATCCGCCTCAGGGCTGGTCGCCCGCTTTCGCAAGGTCATGCCGGAAGTCGGGGTGAAGCAGCTCGTCGAGCATGGCCGACAGGTCCTCGACATGCTCGGCCACAACGTGGACCACGCCGCCTTCGCGCTGGATGCGGCCCGTCACCCGCAGCAGCCGGCCCGCGATCACCGCCCGGCGGTAGGTCTCGAACACCTTGGCCCAGACCACCACGTTGACCACGCCGGTCTCGTCCTCGAGCGTCACGAAGATCACGCCCTTCGCGGTGCCGGGCCGCTGCCGCACCAGCACCAGCCCCGCCACCGTCACCCGCGCGCCGTTGGGCGGCAAGTCCAGCTGAGCGGCGGTCAGCGCCGAGGGCGGGCGCGGCCAGGATGGCGGGGCAGGGTCGGTCATCGCCGCCCGACTCTAGCGCCTTCGCACTCTCCCGGAAAGCACGCCCGCGCGGGCTGGCAAATGCGCGGCGCATGGCCTATGTCCCGGCCCGAGGACCGACGGCACACGGGGACGAACATGGCGCGGATCACCTATATCGAGCACAACGGCACCGAGCACGTCGTCGACGTGCCGAACGGGCTGACCGTCATGGAGGGGGCCCGCGACAATGGCATCCCGGGGATCGAGGCCGACTGCGGCGGCGCCTGCGCCTGCTCGACCTGCCATGTCTACGTCGCCCCCGACTGGGTCGGCAAGCTGCCGCCCAAGGAGAGCATGGAGGAAGACATGCTCGACTTCGCCTACCAGCCGGATCCGGCGCGGTCGCGCCTGACCTGCCAGCTCAAGGTCACCGACGCGCTCGACGGGCTTGTCGTGCAGATGCCCGAAAAGCAGATCTGATGCGCAGGCTGGCGTCGGCGCTCCTGCTGGCGCTGGCGCCCGCAGCGCTGTCGGCGCAGACCATCACTTCTGCCCGCTACGAAGGCCCGACCGACCGCTACCCCCACGGCGTCCTGGGCGACGCCGTCGAGCACGACACCCTCGCCGTCACCCTCGCCGACGGCCGAACCCTCGCCCTCCGCTGGCCCGACACGCTGGTGTTCGAGGATACCGCGCCGCGGCTCGCCGACCTCGACGGCGACGGCGGGGCGGAGGTCGTGGTTGTGGAAAGCCACGAGGGGCAGGGCGCGCGCCTCGCCGTCTACGGGCTTTCCGGCGGCACGCTGGCCCTGCGCGCGGCGACGCCCTTCATCGGCACGCGCTTCCGCTGGCTCGCGCCCGCCGCCATCGCCGACCTCGACGGTGACGGCCGGGTCGAGATCGCCTATGTCGACCGCCCCCACCTCGCGCGCGTCCTCCGCGTCGTCCGCTACGACCCCGCCGGTCCCCGCCTGGCCGAGGTCGCCTCGGCCGAGGGCCATACCAACCACCGGATCGGCGACCGCGAGATCCTGGGCGGCCTGCGCGCCTGCCCCGGCACCCCGCCCGAGATCGTCACCGCCAGCCCCGACTGGACGCGCCTCATGGCCACGCGGCTCGAGGGCGGCCGCCTTGTCACCCGTGACCTCGGCCCGAACGGCGGCCCCGGCGCGGTCGCGCAGGCGCTGGCCTGCCCCTGACCTTTCGGTCCTTCATCCTGTCGAAAATACTCCGGTGGGGGTCCGGGGAGCCGATGTCGCGCCGGCAGAAGCCGCCCGGCCAGTCGATCCGGTCGACCATCCCGTAGGCGCGCTCCCGCGCCTCGGCCAGCGTCGCGCCCCGCGCTGTGACGTTCAGGACCCGCCCGCCCGCGGCGATCACCCCGCCGTCCCGCGCCGCGGTCCCGGCATGGAAGACCATGTGGCGCGAATCCTGCGGCAGTTCCTCCAGCCCGCGGATCTGCGAGCCCTTCGCATAGGCGCCG
>JALORM010000082.1 GCA_025458985.1 Paracoccaceae bacterium
CCCAGCGCGGCGCTGGCCAGCAGCCCGACAAGACCGCCCATGTTGTGGGCGCTGACCAGCAGGCCCGCCTCGGCGACGCTCAGCCCGAAGGCGCGCGCAAAGGCGGGCAGTGCCGGCCCGTACAGGGCCGCCGCCGCGCCGATCAGCACGAAGGTCGCCGAGCCGGTCCAGAACAGGCCCGAGCGGAGGGTTCTTGCGACGTCCAAGGAAGGGGCCTGCGCAGGAAGGTGCGGCGCGACCCTGCTCCGGGCACGGCGCAAGGTCAAGGCGGCGCCGGCAGAGCCCCAGGCGACGCGCTTCCCTCGCCGCGGCAACCGGACTAGGCTCGGCGCATGGCATATCGCCCGTGCCCTGCACGGACCCGACCGGAGAACACCGACATGGCCCTGCCGCTGATCCCCATAGCCGGCGCGTCGCTCGCCGCCCTTGCCGTGGTCCGCCTGTTGCGGGTGTCGCTCCGGCCCGTCCGGGTCGACCAGCGCGGCGAAGACGCGCTCGACGATCTGGACGAAGGCCTCGGCCTCGGCCGCAGCCGGGCGCGGGAACAGGCGAACGCCTCGGGCCGCTACCGCCGGACGATCCGCTTCGGCGACGGAGACGGGGTCGAGATCGACGCGGGCTGGCTGGCCCGCATCCGGGTGCGGCGCCTGCGCGGAGGTGCGTGACAGCGATGCTCAGGCTCTACCACTCGCCGACCTCGCCTTACGTCCGCAAGGTCATGGTGCTGCTGCACGAGACCGGTCAGCTGGCGGATGTCGAACTGATCCCCGCCGCCGGTTCGCCTGTCGACCCGGGCTCGATGCCGTTGGCGCAGAACCCGCTGGGCAAGATCCCGGCGCTGGAACGCGCCGACGGCCCGGCGATCTATGACAGCCGGGTGATCTGCCGCTTTCTCGACGATCGCGCGGGCGGCCGGCTCTACCCCCCGGCGCCCCGCCTGTGGGAGACGCTGACGCTGGAGGCGACCGCCGATGGCATCCTCGATGCCGCGATCCTGATGGTCTACGAGGCCCGCATCCGCCCCGAGGCGCAGCGATTCCAGCCCTGGGTCGACGGGCAATGGGCCAAGATCGCCCGCGCCTTCGACGCGCTGGAGCAGCGCTGGATGAGCCACCTGAACGGCCCGCCCGACATGGGACAGGTCGCCGTGGCCTGCGCGCTCAGCTATGTCGACTTCCGCCATGGCGACCGGGCCTGGCGGGTCCTGCATCCGCACCTTGCCGCCTGGCATGCCGAATTCGCCCAGCGCCCGAGCATGGAGGCGACGGTTCCCTCCGCCTGAGCCTGCCAAGTGACGCTGCCGCTGGCCGCCTTCCTGACCGTCTGGACGATCCTGGCGCTGAACATCGCGTCGCCTGGGCCGAACGTGCTGGACACCGTGACCACCGCGATGGGATCGGGCCGCGCGGCCGGCATGGCCTCGGCGGCCGCCGTGGGCATCGGGATCGGGGTCTGGTGCCTGGGGATGTCGCTGGGCATGGCGACCCTGTTCCGGACCGTGCCCCATGCCGAGGCCGCGCTGACGGTGATGGCGGCCGGTCTTCTGGTCTGGTTTGCCGGCCGGTACCTGCGCGCGGCCTTTTCGGCCGAACGGCGCGAGGCAGCGCTGAAGGCGCGCGGCGGGCTGAGCCTGCGGGGGTCGTTCCTGCGCTCGCTGTCGATCAACGCGACCAACCCCAAGGCGCTGACGACCTGGATCGCGATCCTCGGGATCTTTCCGACCGCGCGGGCGGCGCCGGGCGACATCGCGCTGCTGACGGCGGGGGCCTGCACCCTGTCGATGGCGATCCATTCCGACTATGCGGTGGCCTTCTCCACCCCGGCGGCGGCCAGGGTCTACCTGCGGGCGGCGCCGGTCATCAACGGCGTGGTCGGCACCTTCTTCCTGGCGTTCGCGGTCAAACTTGTCGCACCCCTTCTGGCGCCGACGCGGCGAAGTACGACGCCTCGTGCGCGTCGTCGGGCGGCCAGCGGAGGGATTCGCGCGACGGCAAGGGTCTGGGCTCGTCCGGCGGGTCGGGCATCTGCCACGCCTACGCGCCCGACGGGCGGTGCATCAGCCTGCTCAAGATCCTGATGACCAACTTCTGCATCTACGACTGCGCCTATTGCGTGAACCGGGTGTCCTCGCGCGTGGAACGCGCGCGGTTCACCGTGGAAGAGGTCGTGACGCTGACGGTGGAATTCTACCGGCGCAACTACATCGAGGGGCTGTTCCTGTCCTCGGGCATCATCCGGTCGCCCGACGACACGATGGCCGATATGGTCCGCATCGCCCGCACCCTGCGCGAGCAGGAGAACTTCCGCGGCTACATCCACCTCAAGACCATCCCCGACGCCGCGCCCGATCTGATCGACGAGCGCCCGAGAAGGACGCGGGCGGCATTCGCAAGGCGATGGCCGAGGTGCGGATGCGCCGCGAAGCCTCGCGCGAGGCTACGCATACCGGCCGGCGGAAGGCCCGCTTCGCGCCCGCCGGGCAATCGACGCAGGTGATCGTCGGCGCCGATGCGGCCGACGACCGGGCGATCCTTACCCAGTCCGCGACGCTCTACGCCAGCTACGGGCTGAGCCGCGTCTACTACTCGGCCTTCTCGCCGATCCCGGATGCATCCAAGGCGCTGCCGCTGGTGCGCCCGCCGCTGGTACGGGAACACCGGCTGTATCAAGCCGACTGGCTGCTGCGCTTCTACGGATTCGAGGTGGGCGAGATCGCGGGGAAGGGGATGCTCGACCTCGAGGTCGACCCCAAGCTCGCCTGGGCGCTTGAGAACCGCGCGGCCTTCCCGGTCGACGTGAACCGCGCCCCGAAGGAGATGCTTCTGCGGGTGCCGGGATTCGGTACCAGGACAGTGCAGCGGCTGCTGGCGGCGCGCCGGCACCGGACCCTGCGCTACGAGGACCTGGCAGCGATGGGCGCGGTGATGAAGCATGCCAAGCCCTTCATCGTGGCGGCGGGCTGGTCGCCCCGCGGGCTCACCGACGCCGCCGCCCTGCGCGCCCGCTTCGCGCCGCCGCCGGAACAGCTGAGCCTGCTGTGACCTGCCAGGTGGTCCTTCCGGTGGTCGGCACCGTCCCGGCCTGGCGGGAGCAGGCGCGTGCGCTGGCACGGGCCGGCGTTCCGGCCGAGGCCGTGGTCTGGCGGGTGGGCGACGGCGAAGCCGACCTCTTTGCGGGCGCGGCGCCGGTTGCGACGAGGTCGGGGCGCGACCTGCGTCTGCCGCGCGGAGCCGTCGAAACGCTGGAAACCGCGCTCTGCCACTCCGACCCAGAGCGCTTCGCCCGGGCCTATGCCACCGTCCTTCGCCTGACCGACGGCGCGGTGCGGTGGGGCGACCGGTCCGACCCCGCGATCCGCCGCATCCTTGCGCAGGCCAAGGCCGTGGCCCGCGACATCCACAAGATGCACGCCTTCGTCCGTTTCCGCGAGGTTCCCTCGGGCAGGCAGCGCCGTGCCTTCGCCGCCTGGTTCGAGCCAGACCATCCCATCGTCGAGGCCGCCGCGCCGTTCTTCGCCCGCCGCTTCGGGGACATGGACTGGCTCATCGGCACGCCGGGCCTGACCGCCCGCTTCATCGGCGGCGCGCTCACATTCGCCGAGACCGCGCCGGGCGCGCGCCCGCCCGAGGATGCGACCGAGGAGCTCTGGCGCACCTACTACGCCTCGATCTTCAACCCGGCACGGCTGATGGTGCAGGCGATGCAGTCCGAGATGCCGAAGAAGTACTGGCGGAACCTTCCCGAGGCCTCGCTCATTCCCTCGCTGATCCGGCAGGCGCCGATGCGGGCGGCCGCGATGCAGGCGGCAGCGCCGACCGAGCCGCCGGCGCGCCGGGCCATGGTGGCCCGCGCGATGACGGCACGGGAGGCAGCCATGCCGGAAACCGGAACACTCGGCGCGGCGCGGGCCGAGGCAGCGGCCTGCACGCGCTGCCCGCTGCATGGCCCCGCGACGCAGACCGTCTTCGGCGAAGGCCCTGCAGACGCCGCTCTGATGCTGGTCGGCGAACAGCCGGGCGACCGCGAGGACCTGGCCGGCCGCCCCTTCGTGGGCCCGGCGGGCGACGTGCTGGATGCCGCGCTGGCCGAGGCGGGAATCGACCGGGGCGGCGTCTACCTGACGAATGCCGTCAAGCACTTCAAGTTCGCGCCCCGCGGCAGGCGCCGCCTGCACCAGCACCCCGACGCGGGCGAGGTCGAGGCCTGCCGCTGGTGGCTTGATCTCGAACGACGCCTGGTCCGGCCCCGGCTGATCGTGGCCATGGGCGCGACCGCGCTTGCCGCCCTGTCCGGCAGCGGACACGACCTTCTGAGGCGCCGGGGGTCGGTCGAGGCGGCGCCCGACGGAACGCCCGTCTTCGTGACCGTCCACCCCTCCTACATCCTGCGGCTGCCCGACGAGGACCTGCGCGCTGCCGAGCGCGCCCGCTTCGGCGCCGACCTTGCGGCGGCCGCACGGCTTCTCGCGGCGGCGCGCGGCTGACGCGAACCCCTTGCACCATGCGACAGTTGGCCCGTGCGGCGCGGCACAAAGCGCGCTTTACGCGGAAGGGCAGGCCCGCTAGATAGCGGCGCGTGCATGGCTGCGGGCGCTCGCGGCCCGCGCTGCGCATGGCCGCGCGAAGACGGCCGAGAGAACGGAGAACACCTCGTGTCCCACGCAGACGATCACGAAGGCACCCGGCGGGATTTCCTCTTCTACGCGACGGCCGGCGCCGGCGTTGTGACGGCCGGCGCGGCCGTCTGGCCGCTGGTCAACCAGATGAACCCCTCGGCAGATGTCCAGGCGCTTGCCTCGATCCAGGTCGACGTCTCCGGCGTGGCCGAGGGGACGCAACTGACCGTGAAGTGGCTGGGCAAACCGGTCTTCATCCGGCACCGCACCGCCGACGAGATCGAGGCCGCCCGCGCGGTCGAGTTGTCCGAGCTGATCGATCCGATCGCCGAGAACGCAAACATTTCCGGCGAGGCCCCGGCGAACGACGAGAACCGCACCCTCGACGAAGAGGGCAAGTGGCTGGTGATGATGGGCGTCTGCACCCACCTCGGCTGCGTGCCGATCGGTGACGGGGCGGGCGACTTCGGCGGCTGGTTCTGCCCCTGCCACGGGTCGCACTACGACACTTCGGGCCGCATCCGCCGCGGCCCGGCGCCGCGCAACCTGCCGGTGCCGGTGGCCGCGTTCCTCGACGAAACCACGATCAAGCTCGGGTAAGGAGGAAGATCATGTCCGGTATCCCGCACGATCACTACGAACCCGCGCCCGGCTTCCAGAGCTGGCTGCACCGGCGCCTGCCCATCGTGGCGCTGATGTACGACACGCTGATGATCCCGACGCCCAAGAACCTCAACTGGATGTGGATCTGGGGCATCGTCCTGACCTTCGCGCTGGTACTCCAGATCGCGACCGGCGTCGTCCTGGTGATGCACTACACGCCGCATGTCGACCATGCCTTCGCCTCGGTCGAACACATCATGCGCAACGTCAATGGCGGCTACATGATCCGCTACGTCCACCAGAACGGCGCCTCGCTGTTCTTCGTGGCGGTCTACCTGCACATCTTCCGCGGGCTCTATTACGGCAGCTACAAGGCCCCGCGCGAGGTGACGTGGATCATCGGGATGCTCATCTACCTGCTGATGATGGGCACGGCCTTCATGGGCTACGTCCTGCCCTGGGGGCAGATGTCGTTCTGGGGCGCCACCGTGATCACCGGCCTCTTCGGCGCGATCCCCTTCGTCGGCGAAGGCATCCAGACCTGGCTGCTGGGCGGACCCGCAGTCGACAACGCGACGCTGAACCGGTTCCTGTCGCTGCACTACCTGCTGCCGTTCGTGATCGCGGGGCTCGTGGCGGTGCACATCTGGGCGTTCCACACCACGGGCAACAACAACCCCACGGGCGTCGAGGTCCGGCGCACCTCGAAGGCCGAGGCGGAACGCGACACGCTGCCGTTCTGGCCGTACTTCGTGATCAAGGATCTGTTCGCGCTGGCGGTGATCCTGGTGGTGTTCTGGGGCATCGTCAGCTTCATGCCGAACTACCTCGGCCACCCCGACAACTACATCGAGGCGAACCCGCTGGTGACGCCGGCGCACATCGTGCCGGAATGGTACTTCCTGCCGTTCTACGCGATCCTGCGCGCCTTCACCCCCGACGTCTGGGTCGTGCAGCTGGCCAGCCTGGTGACCGGCGGCATCATCGACGCCAAGTTCTTCGGCGTGCTGGCGATGTTCGGGTCGATCGCGGTCATGGCGCTCGCGCCTTGGCTTGACACCTCGTCGGTCCGCTCGGGGCGCTACCGGCCGATGTTCAAGTGGTGGTTTTGGCTGCTTGTCGTCGACTTCGTGGTGCTGATGTGGGCGGGCGCGATGCCGGCGGAAGGCATCTATCCGATCATCGCCCTGATCGGCGCGACCTACTGGTTCGCCTACTTCCTGGTGATCCTGCCGCTGCTCGGCGTCCTCGAGAAGCCGCTGCCGCAGCCGGCCACCATCGAAGACGACTTCGTCGCCCACTATGGCGCGGGCCACGGCGGGGCCAAGTCCCCGGCGGCCACTCCGGCGGAATGAGGACAAGGATGACCACGACCATGAGGAAACTCGTTCTCTCCGCAGCGCTCGCCCTGGCCCTGCCGACCGGGACGGCGCTTGCCGCCGGCGGCGCAGGCCACGTCGAGGACTTCTCGTTCTCGTTCGAGGGCCCGTTCGGCAGCTATGACACGATGCAGCTTCAGCGCGGCCTGCAGGTCTACACCGAGATCTGCGCGGCCTGCCACGGGCTGAAGCAGGTGCCGCTGCGCACCCTGTCGGACGAGGCCGGCCCGGCGATTCCCGAGAACCAGGTGCGGGCCTACGCCGCGCAGCTGGAGATTTTCGACCCCGAGCTGGACGACTTCCGGCCCCGGGTCCCGACCGACCACTTCCCCGAAAGCCAGCTGCCGAACGCCCCGGACCTGAGCCTGATGGCCAAGGCCCGCGCCGGCTTCCACGGGCCCTACGGGCTTGGCCTGAACCAGCTTTTCCGCGGGATCGGCGGGCCGGAATACATTGCGTCGCTGCTCATCGGCTACACCGGCGAAGAAAAGGAAGAGGCCGGCACCGTCCTTTACGAGAACACCGCCTTCCCGGGCGGCTGGATCTCGATGGCGCCGCCGCTCTATGGCGACGACGTGGTCTATGCCGACGGCCATTCGACCGAACTCGAGCACATCGCCCAGGACGTCTCGGCCTTCCTGATGTGGGCGGCCGAGCCGAAGCTGGCCGCGCGCAAGGCGGCAGGGTTCCAGGGGGTGCTGTTCCTCAGCGTGCTGGCGGTGCTTCTGTATCTGACCAACAAGCGCATCTGGGCCCCGGTCAAGCGGCGGGCGAAGCAGACCCCGGCCGAGTGATCGGCTGACGGCGACAAGACAGGCGGCGCGTCCCTGCGGGGCGCGCCGTTTTCAATTGCCGTAGAGGTCGCGCGCCCGTGCCGTCAGCTCTGCCATCGTCAAGCGGTAGGGCGCAGGCCCGTAGCTGATGCGCGCGACGCCCGTCTCTCCCAGCGTCGGGGCAGGGCCGAGCACACCGGTCATCATCGCGTTGACGGGGAGGGGCACGTCCTCGCATACCCGCGCCAGAAGGTCACGGCTCGCGATGCCCGGCACAAAGAAACCGTCCGCTCCGGCCTCGGCAAAGGCGTGTCCGCGTTCGACGGCTTCGGCCAGAAGGCCCGCATGGCGCTCGGCGGGCACAGTCAGGAAGAGGTCGGTCCGCGCGTTGAGAAAGAACGCCCCAGCCGTCCGCGCGGCGGCGATCCGCTGCACCTGAAGCGGCAGCGGACGGATGTCTGCACTTCCCGGGATACCATCCTCGAAGTTGATCCCTATCGCCCCGGCGGCCATCACCCGGGCGACATTGGCAGCGACCCCCGCGGGTTCGACAGCGTAGGCACTTTCGAAATCGACCGAGAGCGGCAGGTCGACCGTCGCGGCGATCCGTCCCACGACGGACAGGAGAAGATCCATCGGCAGGCATTCCCCGTCGGGGTAGCCCTGGGCTGCCGCGACGGACCAGCTTCCGGTGGCAAGGGCCGCGGCGCCCGCCTCGGCCACGGCCTTCGCGCTGCCCGCATCCCAGATATTGTAGAGCACCACGGGTGCGCCCCTGACATGGAGCGCGCGGAAGCGGTCCGCCTTTAGGGCATCGGTCATGCTGCAGCCCCTTCGCGGCGATACTGGCGTTCGATCTGGATCAGTCGCTGCTTGCGCCAGAGCCCGCCGCCATAGCCGGTCAGCGCCCCGTCCGCACCGATGACGCGGTGGCACGGGATGACAAGCGCGATCCGATTGGCGCCGTTCGCCCGGGCGACGGCACGCACGGCAGAGGGCCGCCCGATGGTGCGCGCGATATCCGAATAGCTGCGGGTTTCGCCCGCCGGGATGCGGCGGAGCTCGTCCCAGACCTGCCGTGCAAAGGCGGTCCCTCCGGGGGCGAGCGGCGTGCGGAATTCTGCGGAACGTCCGGCAAAGAACGCGGCAAGTTCCTCCCGGACCTGATCGGTTGGCGGCGGAGTTCCAAGGCCAAGCCGCCCCATCGCCTCGCGCTCTACCACAGCCAACTCGGCTGGAAGCGCCCTGCGTCCGACGAATTCCAGCAGGTGAAGCTGGCTTCGGCTGCTGACCGCGATCATGTCGCCCAAGGGTGTCGCGATCCAGTCGGCCATAAGCAAATCGCCTCGCGCCAGCTCTCCCGGCGCCCGCCCTAGAAGCCGGGCAAAGGCCTTGCGGAAGGCGCTGGGCGACTCGAAACCTGCATCGAGTTGCGCCGCGATGACCTTGTCGCCGCGGGCGAGGCTTTCGAAGCCGTCGCGGAGCCGCCGTTGGCGGGCAAGGTCGAGAAAGGTCATTCCGAACTGCCGTTTGAACCTGCGTCGAACGGTCGACGGGTCGAAGCCCATGCGGACCAGATCGGCCTCGCTCCAGCGCCGTTCGGGGCGTCTGTCGAGTGCGGCGAGCAACTGGGCCACCGCCGGGTCGTCGGAGGCGGAAGGGCGCATCGGATGGCATCGCTTGCAAGGCCGGAACCCCGCGTGGAGGCATTCGGCAACCGTCGCGTAGAAGGTGCAGTTCTCGGACCGGGGCTTGCGTGCCGAACAGGTCAGTCGGCAGAAGATGCCCGTCGTCGCAACGCCAACGAAGGCCTGGCCGTCATAGCGGGCATCGCGGTCGAGAAGCGCGCGGTACAGGGTCGGGTGATCCGGAAGGGCGAACAGCATGGCGCGGTTCTAGCACGACCCACAGCCCATGCCGCCGGTATTCGGGCGCGGAATTCAGGTGGCGAACTCGTCCCTCGCATAGCCCTGGAGATAGAGTAGCGCCGTCAGGTCGCCGTGGTTCACCCGCACCTCGCACTGGGCCGCGACCGCGGGCTTGGCATGCAGCGCGACCCCCGTACCCGCCATGCCGAGCATCCCGAGATCGTTTGCCCCGTCGCCCACGGCGATCACCGCCTCGTGCCCGAGGCCCAGTCGCGCCGAAACCTCGGCCAGCGCCGTCATCTTGGCCTCGCGCCCGAGGATCGGTTCGGCCACCCGGCC
>JALORM010000494.1 GCA_025458985.1 Paracoccaceae bacterium
TGCACTGGTTCGGGCCGGCCTCGCTGGAACGGTTCCTCGACGGGATGCAGGCTGAGTTCGCGATCGAGCGGCGCGACGAGAACTGGATCGAGCTGTCGCAGGGCGCGCTGCCCCAGCGGCCGACAGTCGTGGTGCTCAGCCCAAGGCGGCTCGACTGAGCCTTACCCCCGCGCCAGGAGCGCCTCGATTTCGGCCCGCGCGGGCATCGCGGGGGCAGTGCCGGGGCGGGTGACCGAGATCGAGGCCGCCGCGCAGGCAAAGCGCACCGCCTCGGCAGGGTCACGGCCCTCGGCCAATGCGACCGCCAGCGCGCCGTTGAAGGCGTCTCCCGCGCCGGTCGTCTCGACCACGGGGCCGGCGGCGAAGGCCGGGACATGAACGGCCCGCACCCCGTCGCAGTAAAGCGCGCCCTGCGCGCCGAGCGTGATCGCCGCCGCCCCGGCGCCGCGCGCGATCAGCGCCTTCGCCGCCGCCTCGGCCTCGGCGATCGTCGTGACAGGCAGCCCGGTGATCCCCTCGGCCTCGCTTTCGTTCGGGGTGACGAGGTCGCAGAGCGCCAGCATCCCCTCGGGCAATTCCGCCGCGGGCGCGGGGTTGAGGATCGTCCGCGCGCCGCCGGCCCGTGCGATCTCAAGCGCGCGGTGCGCGGCGGCCATCGGCTGTTCCAGCTGCGTCACGAAGACCGAAGACCCGCCGATCAGGTCCGCCCGCGCCTCGACGTCGGCCGCCGAGATGCGGCCCGCCGCGCCGGGCGCGACGATGATGGCGTTGTTGCCGGTCGCCTCCTCGATGAAGATGTAGGCGGCCCCGGTGTAGCTTTCGCCGTCCTCGGTCACCTCGGGCACCACGCCCGCGCGCGCCCAGATGTCGCGCGCCATGCCGGCGAAGGCGTCCGCCCCGAGGCGGGTGACAAAGTGCACCTTTCCCCCCGCCATCGCCGCGGCGACGGCCTGGTTCGACCCCTTGCCCCCCGGGCCCAGCGCGAAGCTGTTGCCCAGTATCGTCTCGCCCATCCGGGGCTGGCGGTCGGCGCGGTAGGCGGTATCGGCGACGAAGATGCCGAGGATCACGATGCGGGACATGGGCGGCTTACTCCTCGGGACCGATCACGCCCTTGCGCAGCAGGAAGCAGCCGTAGAACCGCCGCTCGCCGGTCTGGATCACGGCATAGGCCTGCCGGGCGCGGTCGTAGAAGTCGAAGCGTTCGACGCTCACCATCGTGCGCTTCCTACCCTCGGCCTTGTCGATGGCCTTCTGCACTTCCTTCTGGACGGGCGGGATCTCCTTCGGTTTGCCGACCACCTCCATCCGCGCGGCGAAGTCGTCGACGAAGGTGTCGAGCGGCATCACCGACAGCACCGCCTCGACCGACTCGGCAGCTGTCAGGTTGTGCATCGTCAGCAACTCGCCCAGCACGGTGTCGCGCGCGACCGAGTCCGAGGGGAAGTTGGTGTCCGAAATCACCACCACGTCGCCGTGCCCCATGGCGCGCAGCGCGTAGAGCACATCGGCCGAAAGCCTCGGGTCGATCCCCTTGAGCATGGTCTTTCTCCCTCAGAACGTCAGCCCGGCCACCACGGCCGCAATCGCCTGACCCAGCCGCCGGTGGTCGGCGGCCTCGAAATGCACGCCGTCGACGGGGGACGGCCCGATCACGGTGCCCGCGTCGAAGAAGGCGGCCCCCCAGCGCGCCGCCGCCTCGGCGTAGTAGGGCGCAAGCCGGCGCGACTTCGCGGCGCCGCCCTCGAACACCTCGGCGAGGCACCCCGCCTCCTCGACCGGCGGCGGGCAGACGACCAGCAGCGCGGGCGCGGTGCCGCCGGGGCCGGTGAACCCCTGCCGGACGTGGTGGCTTTCCAGAACGGCGGGCAGGACGGCGAGGCCGTTCTTGTGCACCCCCGACACCGGGTCGGGGTGCACGGTGGTGCGGCCGGGCAGCGCCTCTTCGATCACCCGCCAGCCCGGGCCGAGCGCTGCTGCCATCACGCCCGGCCAGCGTTCGTCCGGACCGAAGCGGCGCATGTCCAGAAGCGTCGGCATCGGCGCGGTGCCGTGGCTGTTGCTGTCGCCGTAGACAAGGACGGTGCGCGTCACAGCCGGGCCCCCGTGGCCTTGTCGAAGAGGTGCACCGCCCCCGGATCGGGCGCGAGCGCGATCTGCTGCCCCGGGCGGAATCCGTGGCGTTCGCGAAAGAGGCCGACGATCTCGCGGCCCCCCTGCCCCTCGCCCAGGCGGACGACGACATGCGTCTCGGACCCCGTGGGTTCGACCACCGCCACGGTGCCGCGCAACCCGTCCTCGGCCAGCGCCAGATGCTCGGGCCGGACGCCATAGAGCACCTCGCGCCCCTCCTCGGCGGCGACGGGCAGCGGCAGCCGCGCGCCCAGCGCCTCGACCGCGCCGCCCGTCACGCGGCCCTCGATCAGGTTCATGGCCGGGCTGCCGATGAAGCCGGCGACGAAGGCGTTCGTCGGACGGTCGTAAAGGTCGAGCGGCGCGCCGACCTGCTCGATCCGGCCGCCGTTCAGGACCACGATCTTGTCGGCCATCGTCATCGCCTCGATCTGATCGTGGGTGACGTAGACAGTCGTGGTCTTCAGCCGCTGGTGCAGCTCTCTGATCTCGGTGCGCATCTGGACGCGCAGCTTGGCGTCGAGGTTCGACAAGGGCTCGTCGAACAGGAACACCTGCGGGTCGCGCACGATGGCGCGGCCCATCGCCACGCGCTGCCGCTGCCCGCCGGACAGCGCGCGGGGGTAGCGGTCGAGGTAGGGCGTCAGCCCGAGGATCGCGCCCGCGCGTTCCACCTTGGCGCGGATCTGGTCCTTCGGCACCCC
>JALORM010000083.1 GCA_025458985.1 Paracoccaceae bacterium
GTCGCCTCGTCGATGATCGCGGTGCCGAACCGCTTCGTCTACGGCGCCTCGAAGGCCGCGCTGATCGGGCTGACGAAGGCCATCGCGGTGGATTTCGTGACGCAAGGAATCCGCGCGAACGCGATCTGCCCGGGTACGGTCGAAAGCCCCTCTTGGCACGAGCGCGTCGCAGCCCAGGGCGCGGCGGCGGGCGGTGTCGAGGCCGCGCGGGCGGCCTTCATCGCGCGGCAGCCGATGGGCCGGATCGGCCAGCCGGACGAGATCGCGATGCTGGCGGTCTACCTCGCCTCGGACGAATCCGCCTTCGTCACCGGACAGGCCTTTGCGATCGACGGCGGATGGACGAATACCTGAAACAGCCGCGACCGTAGGCGCCCGCGGCAGCAGCCAAGCTGCCGGGCCTAGAAGGGCGTTGCACCACCCACCAGCATCACGGTGAACGCGGCTCCGGCGATGACGCGTGCGCTGCGCACGTTGGGCAACAGGTTCAGACCGAAGGCGAGCAGCACGACATAGAGAAGGAACAGGACGGCAAACCAGCCCACCGCGATGTTGAACAGAATTTCCATGTGTCGATCCCCTTCCTTCTGTCCGGCGGGTTCACCTGTCCGCCGGCGCCGACTCGGTGTCGCCCCCGGTATCCGGAATGCGCTTTCCGTCGTGAACGTCCGACGAACAGGCTGTTCATGCCCGGTTCACGCGCCGACTGATATTTCCGACGAATGCGACGCAATGTCCTCATGATCGCCACGCTTGGCACGATTGCGGTTCTGACAACAGGACCGGTGCTGTCGCGCGAGCTCGCCCAGGACGAAATCCGTCGATTCGCGGCCTCCGGGCGTGGGGTCGATCTTGCCAGCATCCTCGACATGGTCAGCCGTGAAGTGCGGGGCGAGGCGATGGATGTCCGGGCCTTCGACGTGGGCGGCGTGCACTACCGCATCCTCGTCAAGCGGCCGAACGGCGAAATGGTCGGCGTCGTCGTCGACGCGCGCACCGGGCGATTCGTCTCGCCGAATTCGCGCGTCGCCCGAACGATCCGGGCCGAAGCTTCCGCCCAGGCCAATGGCCGCGGGCGCAGCCAGGCCCCGGGCCGATCGGGCAATGCGCCCGGCAACAGCGGCAACAGCAATGCGGGCGGCAACGGCAACGGCAACGGCAACGGCGGCGGTGGCGGCGGCGGTGGCGGCGGCGGCGGTGGCGGCGGTGGCGGTGGCGGTGGCGGTGGCGGCGGCGGTGGCGGCGGCGGTGGCGGCGGCAAGAATTAGGCCATTGCCTCGCCACAATCTTGCTGTTGTGATTCCAGCACCATGCGTATCCTTCTTGCAGAAGACGAAATCGCCCTCAGCGACCAGATCCGCAGGGCGCTTGCGGCCGAAGGCCATGCCGTGGATGTCGCCGCCGACGGTATCGAGGCGGGGCACCTCGGCGAGACCGAGCCCTACGACCTGATCGTGCTCGACATCGGCCTGCCGCTCCGCGATGGGCTGTCGATCCTCAAGGACTGGCGCGGGGCCGGCGTGGCCACCCCCGTCCTGATCCTGACTGCGCGGGGCAGCTGGTCGGAAAAGGTCGACGGCCTCGATGCCGGTGCCGACGACTACATGACCAAGCCGTTCCACATGGCGGAACTCGCCGCGCGCGTCCGCGTCCTGCTGCGCCGCAAGGCGGGCTTCACCAGTCCGGTGTTCGAACGCGGCGACGTGTCGCTGGACCTGCGATCGGGCCGGGTGGTCCGCGCCGGCATGATCGTCGACCTGACCCAGCAGGAACTTGCGGTGCTGACCTATCTTGCGCACAACGCAGGCCGGATGATCACCCGCACCGAGCTGTCGGAACACATCTACTCCTATGACGGAGACCGCGATTCGAACACGATCGCCGTCTTCGTCGCGCGGCTTCGCAAGAAGCTCGGATCCGACCTCATCGTGACGTCCCGCGGCCGTGGCTACATGATCGACATGCCCGCATGAGATCGCTGCGCCGCCGCGCGATCTGGGGCGGAGTGCTCTGGGCCGCGCTGTCGGCGGGGCTCGGGTTCTTCGCGCTTCTGGTCTACTTCGACCGGACCTCGGGCCTGCGGTTCGATGCGGCCCTTGCCGCGCTGCACGGGCAGGCGACGGTCGCGCTTGCGAACGCCGAAGGCGACGCGGATGAGATGTCGCTCTACCTGACTGATCCCGCCTTCCAGCGCCCCTATTCGGGTCTCTACTGGCAAGCGTCAGATGGCCAGGGCACGCTGCTTGCCTCGCGCTCGCTGTTCGATGCCACGCTGCCCGACGAGCCTGCCGCAGGCCAGGCGGCCGCCTACTGGGAGGGTGCGGGCCCCGACGGACCAGTCCGTGGCATCGCCCAGCAGGTCCGGCTGGAGGATGGCGCGGTCTGGGACCTGCGCGTGGCGCGGTCGCTGGCCGACCTGGACGCCGAACGCAGGCTGACGCGGCAGAGCCTTGCGGCCGCCTTCGCGCTTGTCGCCGCGCTGAGCGTCCTTGGCGCAATCCTGCTGACGCGGCAGGCGCTGTCGCCGCTTGGCCACCTGCGCGAGGATGTGCTGCACCGCTGGGACGCGGGCGAACGGCTCGACCCCGAGGCCTACCCCTCCGAGGTGGCGCCGCTGGTCGCGGACATAAATACCCTTCTCGACCGCAACCGAAAGGTGATCGACAGCGCGCGCCGTCAGGCCGCCGACCTGGCCCATGCGCTCAAGACCCCCGTTGCGGTCCTGCGCAACGAGGTCGAGCGCCGCGTCAGCCGCAGGGACGCTCTGGCCGAGGCGCGCGAGGCGGTCGCCCGGATCGATGCGCAGATCCTGCGCTCGCTCGCGCGGACGCGCGCCGGCAACGCCGCCGCCGCGGGATACCGCACCGATCTGGCCGAGTCGGCTGCGCGTCTGTCGCGGCTGTTCGGGCGGATGCCGGGTGCGGCGGCGCGCAGCATCGAGGTCGAGGTCGCGGAAAGCCTGACCGTGGGCATGGACCGCGAGGACCTGGAGGAGGTGCTGGGCAACCTTCTCGACAACGCCGTGAAGTGGGCCCGGGGCAAGGTGCGCCTGACGGCGGGTCCGCTGGGCGCGGCGGTCGCGGTCCGGGTCGAGGACGACGGCCCCGGCGTGCCCGAGGATCGCCGGGCCGAAGTCCTGCGCCCGGGCGCGCGGCTCGACACCAGCGCGCCGGGGACCGGCCTCGGCCTGGCCATCGCATCGGACCTCGTCGAGGCCTATGGGGGAACCATCACGCTTGGCGCGTCCGAGACGCTGGGCGGGCTGTCGGTGACGCTGGTCCTGCCCAGCCGGATCGGCGTGCTGGAGGCGCCGGGGGAGTAGCGCGGCCTCACGGGTCCTTGCCCGGACCCGGCGGCGGGCTAGCCGGGCGCCAGCCGGGCGAGCAGCGGCGCGGGGTCGAGATCGACCGTTCCCACAGTCTGCCGCCGCGGCGAAAGCCGGGTGGCCGCGAAGGCCGCCGCCACCGCGGGCGGCGTGGTGCGGGCCAACGCGGCGGCGGCCAGCAAGAGCGCGGTGTCCTCGGCGAAGGCGCGGGCCTCGGCCTCGTCCGGCAGGCGCCGCCAACGATCCTGATAGGCGGCAAGCGCCGCATCGTAGGGCGCCGAGATGCCGAGTCCGGCGGAAAGCTCGGCCCGCAGCACCTCGCCCGCCAGCGGCACCCGGGCGAGCGTGCGCAGGATGTCGAGGCAGATCACGTTGCCCGAGCCTTCCCAGATGCCGTTCAGCGGCGCCTCGCGGTAGAGCATCGGCAGGGGCGTGTCCTCGACATAGCCCATCCCGCCCAGCACCTCTATCGCCTCGGCGACTACCCGCGGGCAGAGCTTGTTGTTGAGGTACTTGGCCAGCGCCACGCCAAGCCGCGCGAAGGCCCTGTCGGCCTCGTCTGCGCCATCGAAGGCCCGTGCGACACGGAACGCCAGCGCCACGGCGCCTTCGAGGTCGAGCGCGAGGTCGGCCAGGACGCGCGCCATCAGGGGCTGGTCGACCAGCCGGCGCTGGAACGCGGTGCGGTGCGCGGCCCAGTGCCAGGCCTCGGCCAGCGCCGCACGCATGATCCCGGCAGGCGCCACGGCGGTGTCGAGCCGGGTGTGGTGCACCATGTCGAGGATCGTGGCGATCCCCCTGCCCTCCTCGCCCAGCCGCCAGGCCAGCGCGCCGTGGTACTCGATCTCGGCCGAGGCGTTGGCGCGGTTACCAAGCTTGTCCTTAAGCCGCATCAGGTGGATGTCGTTGAGCCGCCCGTCGGGGCGCCAGCGCGGCACCAGGAAGCAGGTCAGGCCCACCGCAGTCTGCGCCAGGGTCAGGAACGCATCCGACATCGGCGCCGAACAGAACCACTTGTGCCCGGTCAGCTGCCACGCGCCATCCGCGGGTTCGGCCCGGGTCGCGGTCTGGCGCAGGTCGGACCCGCCCTGCTTTTCGGTCATCGCCATGCCCATCGTGGCGCCGCGCTTGGCATCGGACGGCATGTCAGACGGATCGTAGGCCGCAGAGACAAGCCGCGGCCGCCACGCCGACTCGAGCCCCGGATCGGCGGCGAGTGCCGGCACCGCGGCATAGGCCATCGTCATCGGGCAGGAGGTGGCGGGTTCGAGGGTCGAGTGCAGGTAGACCATGGCCGCGTGCGTCGCGTGGCGCCCGCCGGTCCAGGGCCCCGCCGCATAGGAGAGACCGAGGCCGAGACCCAGAAGCGCGTGGTAGCCCGGGTGGAACTCAACTTGGTCGATGCGGTGGCCGGCCCGGTCGAAGCGGTGCAGAAGCGGCGGGTGCCTCTCGGCCGCGCGGGCCGCCGCCCTCATCTCGGGCGCGGCCAGTGCAGCGCCATAGGCCGCAAGCGCCGAGGCGTCCGCCCCGGCCGACGCCGCGGCCTGGCGCAGGGCCGCGTCGGCCGCCCAGGGGTCACGATCCTCGGGCGGTCCGGGCTGGTTGGTCACCTCGTGCGTCGGGCCCATCGCCGCCCAGTGTAGCGCAGGCGCAGCCCCCGAGGAATTCCCGACAAAGGGGATTTTCAAGCCGAATCGCCTGTGCCAATGTGGCCCCCGGACCGCCCGGGAGAGGCGGCAGACCGAGGCAGCGAACCGACCCATGAGCGTCGCCCCGAACCGTCCGGCCCTGGGCACGGTGGCCTACTTCGGCCTCGCGCTGACCGCGGGCACCTACTTCACCTTTGCCGCCGTCCAGGGCGACTACGGGCTGTTCCGCCGCATCCAGACCAACGCCGAGCGCGAGCGCCTTGCCGCCGAGCTGGCCACCCTCGAGGCCGAGGTGGCGCGGATGGAGAACCTGACCAGGCGGCTGTCCGACCAGTACCTCGATCTCGACCTGCTGGACCAGCGCGCGCGCGAGGTGCTGGGCCTGATCCGCCCCGACGAGATCGTGATCCGCTGATCTGCCTGCATGGCTGCCTTGCGCCCGCCGGTAGGCGGCCGGGCAAATTCCCGCTCGCATCCCGCGCGCCGCTCTGGTATGGGATAGTTTAACACTAAACTATCTTGCCGACCGGAGGAGACCCACCATGGCCGAAAGGAAGGCCGCCGCGAAGACGGCTGCGAAACCGGGCGCCGCGCCCAACGTTTCGAAGGACGAGCTCTTGCACTACTACCGCGAGATGCTCCTGATCCGGCGGTTCGAGGAGAAGGCCGGCCAGCTTTACGGGATGGGCCTGATCGGCGGCTTCTGCCACCTCTATATCGGCCAGGAAGCGGTCGTCGTCGGGCTCGAGGCCGCCGCCGAAGAGGGCGACAAGCGCATCACCAGCTACCGCGACCATGGCCACATGCTGGCCTGCGGCATGGACCCCAAGGGCGTGATGGCGGAACTCACCGGACGCATCGGCGGCTATTCCAAGGGCAAGGGCGGCTCGATGCACATGTTCAGCAAGGAGCGCCACTTCTACGGCGGCCACGGCATCGTCGGCGCACAGGTGCCGCTGGGCGCCGGCCTCGCCTTCGCCGACAAGTACCTCGGCAACGGCCGGGTGACCTTCACCTATTTCGGCGACGGCGCGGCGAACCAGGGCCAGGTCTACGAGACCTACAACATGGCCGAGCTCTGGGACCTGCCGGTGATCTTCGTGATCGAGAACAACCAGTACGCCATGGGCACCAGCGTCAAGCGCTCGACCAAGTCGAAGACGCTCTACGAACGCGGCGTCGCCTACGGCATCCCGGGCGAGCAAGTCGACGGCATGGACGTGCTGGCGGTGAAGGCGGCCGGCGAGAAGGCCGTAGCGCACTGCCGTGCCGGCAAGGGCCCCTACATCCTCGAGGTGATGACCTACCGCTACCGCGGCCACTCGATGTCGGACCCCGCGAAATACCGCACCCGCGACGAGGTCGAGAAGATGCGCGCCGAGCGCGACCCGATCGAGCATGTCCGCCAGATTCTGCTGGCCGGAAGCCATGCCTCCGAGGACGACCTGAAGGCCATCGACCGCGAGATCAAGGACATCGTGAACGAGGCGGCCGAATTCTCGAAGGAAAGCCCCGAGCCGCCGCTCGACGAGCTCTGGACCGACATCTACGCCGACGCGCAGGCCTGAGGGAGACCGACAGACATGGCAACGCAGCTCCTCATGCCCGCGCTCTCTCCCACCATGGAGGAGGGCACGCTGGCGAAATGGCTCGTCAAGGAAGGCGACGAGGTGAAGGCCGGCATGGTGATCGCCGAGATCGAGACCGACAAGGCAACGATGGAATTCGAGGCGGTCGACGAAGGGATCATGGGCAAGATCCTGGTCGCCGAGGGGACCGAGGGCGTCAAGGTCAACACCCCCATCGCCGTGCTGGTCGAAGAGGGCGAAAGCGCGGCGGATGCAGCGCCCGCGCCCGCAACTGATGCGCCCGCGGCGAAGGACGCCGGCACCAAGGCGCGCAGCTCGGAGGACGAACCCGCGAAGGGGATCTCGCACCCGGCGCCGGCCGAGCCGAAGGCAGCGCGCGACCTCGCCCCCGACTGGCCAGCCGACGCGCCGATGAAGTCGACCACCGTCCGCGAGGCGCTGCGCGACGCCATGGCCGAAGAGATGCGGCGCGACGAGACCGTGTTCCTGATGGGCGAGGAGGTCGCCGAGTACCAGGGCGCCTACAAGATCAGCCAGGGCCTGCTGGACGAATTCGGCGCGCGCCGGGTGATCGACACGCCGATCACCGAACACGGGTTTGCGGGCATCGGCGTCGGCGCGGCCTTCGGGGGCCTTCGCCCCATCGTCGAGTTCATGACCTTCAACTTCGCCATGCAGGCGATCGACCAGATCATCAACTCGGCCGCCAAGACGCTCTACATGTC
>JALORM010000084.1 GCA_025458985.1 Paracoccaceae bacterium
CCGACCCCCGTCACCGTCGCCACGAACACCTGCGGGAGGCCATCCACCGCGGGGCGGGTTTCACGGATGTAGGCTTCGCGCCTTGCGCGCATCTCTTCCAGGCGGGTCGCTACAGGATCGCCGGTCTGTGCCTCTGCCGGGAGGGTGAAGGCGGCGCAGAGACTCGCAGCCGCGACCAACGCGGCGTGCCTCCCGCTGACCAGTTGCGCCAGAATCGCCCCGGCACCAAGACCCCACGCCCGCTTCACTCCACCCCAACCCATCACCGCGCCTCCACCTGTGGTTGCATTACCCCCCCCGCGAGACCGTCAAGCGGCGCGCCGCGCTGCCGCCGCGTCACCGGCCTCCCGGGGCGGCCATCCGCGAGCCGGACCGGCGGCCCGTGTCACTCCGCCCTGCCCCGGGTCAGCAGAACCCAGTCCGTACTGTCGCAGTCCCAGCCCTCGGGCCGGACAATGGGGAGGCGGGCCATCTCGCGGTAGCCCTCCGACAGGTAGAGCGCAAGCGCCGGGCGGTTGCGGTCGGCCACGATGATGCTGAGGCCTGCGGGACCGGCGGACGCGGCCGCCAGGGCCAGGAGCGCCCGGCCGATGCCCCGGCCCCGGAACGCCCGGTAGACGGCAAGCACGTTCACGTACTGCGTGCCGGGCACCCTGTTCTCCAGCGCCTGGAGGGGACGCACCGCCGGAGGCAGACCGTCGAGCGGCTCGGGCACCTCGGCGACGCGGTAGGTCACCAGACCGCCGGCCACCTCGCCGTCGGACTCGGCCAGGTGCGCGTTGCGCCAGGAGAAGGCGCCTTCGTCGCGGGCAGCCCGGGCCGCGCCGAAGGCCCAGAGGTCGGCGCCCGGCGCGGCCATGTCGCGCCAGAAGCGGCGCGGCAGGCCCTCGCCGGCCATGTCCACAAGCCGCGCGAGGTCGTCCGCGTCGTCGCGGCGCGCGGGGCGCAGGGTCAGCTGTTCGGTGGTCAATTCGGGCTTCATGTCGGTTCCCTGACGTCTGAAGAAGAAGCGCCGCGCCCGATCTGGCGGACCGGGCGCGGCCGTTGCCGGCGGGTCAGCCGGACCCGGTCAGCATGTATAGCCCCGGCACGGGCACGCGGCATTCGGGCGCAAGCCCGATGTCGCGCAGCAGGTGGTCGTCAAGATGCGCCGTCGCCTTCACCAGGCGGCGCAGCTCGCGCCTCTGCCTGAGGCGTGTTCGCAGGTCGTCAAGCATGGTCTTTCCTTTCGTCCGGAGGTCCGTCAGGCCGCCGCCCGGTGGAGGTGGCAGCCGACGGCGTGGATGTGCCGGTGGTCGGTGCCGCAGCAGCCGCCAACGACCTTCAGCGCCGGCAGGCTTTCGAGGAACGCCGCGTGGAGCGCGCCGAATTCGGCCGGATCGCCGTCGTCGAGCTCGGTCGCGGCGTCGAGTTCGGCATGGCTCATCCGCGAGGCGTTGGCGCGTATGCCGCCAAGCCTCCCGAGCCAGTCCTCGCCACGCGCCAGCGCCCCGGCGAAGTGGTCGGGGTGCGCGCAGTTCACCATGTAGTAGAGCGGCGCGCCCTCGGTCTCGGCCTCGGTCGCGGCGATGGCTTCTGCCAGCGCCATGCCGGAGGCGAGCCGCCCGTCGGTCTCGACCGTGAAGGACACCGCCACCGGGACGCCCGCCCCGCGTGCGGCGCGGACGATGCCCAGGGCCTCGCCAAGGTGGGTCATCGTGGTTGCCGTCACCAGATCGACACCGCCCTCGGCGAGCGCCTCGACCTGCGTGCGGTGGATCGCCTCCGCCTCGGATGGTGTCAGTTCGTGCCCGACGACGTAGCCGTCGCCGGCGGGACCGACGGCGCCGTTGATGACGATCGGCAGCGCCTCGTGCCGGTGGGCAGAACGGATGTCCTGCGCGAGAAGCGCGGCCTCGCGGTTCGCCCGGACGATGCTGGCGCGGTCGTAGCCCAGCCTGGCGCCCCAGGCGGTGCTGGCCCGCCAGGTGGCGGTGTCGAGCATGAAGCCGGTGCCCGCGCGGGCAGCGTGACCGACGTAGCGCGCGAAGTAGTCGCGAAGAGCCCGCTGCCCCGCGTCCGACAGGACGAGCGGGAACGAGGCGAAGCCGGGCAGGTCGATGCCGTCATGGTAGATGAGGTCGGTCTCGAGCCCGCCGTCGGCAAGGTAGGGCAGCCGCGTCGCGAGGAAGCGGTCAAGGGGCACATCGAATGGCATGTGGAAAACTCCTGTCAGATGAAGGCCCCCCGTTTGCCGGCTATCGGCTGGCCGAAACAGTGGGTTTGCGGTATACTTGCGGCATTGCCGATTTTGCTGTTCTGGAACAGCAGCTTGCGATGCGAGGCTCAGGGTGGCGCCGGGCGGCGGCCGGGGCGCAACCGTACTGCCGGTACAGGAAACGCGAGGGCAACCGCATGGCACGGGGAAGCGAGACGCGCGTCCGGATCCTCGACATCGCGCAGGATGCAGTCCTCGCGAAGGGCTTCGATGCGACCTCGATCGACGAGATCGTTGCAGCGGCCGAGATCACCAAGAGCGGCTTCTTCTACCACTTCCCCGACAAGAACGCGCTGGCGCTGGCCCTGATCGAGCGGCACATCGAGGTCGAGGACGCCATCTTCGACGATCTGTTCGCACGCGCACGCGAACTCAGCGACGATCCGCTCCACGCCTTCCTGATCGGGCTGCGGCTTCTGGCCGAGATGCTGGCCGACATGCCGAACGGGCACCCCGGCTGCATTGTGGCCACCGCCGCCTACCAGGATCGCCAGTTCGACCGCGCGGTGCGCGACGCCAACCGCCGCGCCGTGCTGGGCTGGCGCGCACGGTTCCGCGCGATGTTCGACGAGATCGCGGCGCGCTACCCGCCCCGCGAACCGGTGGACCTCGACGCGCTTGCCGACATGGTGAACACGGTCGTCGAGGGCGGGATCGTGATGTCGAAGGCTCTGGGAGAACCGGGCGCCACGGTCGATCAGGTGCTGCTGCTGCGCACCTTCGTCAAGCAGCTCTTCTCGCCCGACCGCCCGGTCTGAGACCCCGGCGTCGCCGCCGAACGAGGCCGCCCGGGGCGTTCCGCAGCGACCTCCGTCGCCGGCGGACCAGGGCCGGAGGGCGGCATCTGCGGCTGCGGCACGCCTGCGCGGCAGGATGGCCGGCTCGGCCGGGGGTTGCGGCCGTCTGCCCCACCCGAGGTCCGGAATACCCGACCGGGCTGAGATGCCGCTTCAACGATGGCCCGGAATATGTTAGGGTTAATCGTTATTTAAGAACAATCCCGAGCTTGCCAGGGGTTTTCCATGTCGCCCATTCTGCTCGTCGTCCTTTCCACCCTCGGTAGTCCGCCCCCGCCGACCTGTCCGGCCGTGCCGGCCCAGTCCCCCGCCCCGCTGCATTGCTGCACGCTCGCCTCGGGGCAGCTGTGCTGTTCGCAGGTGCTTGACCCCGGCGGCACCGTCTCGGGATGCGGGTGCCGGCCATGACGCCCCGCCTGCCCCTTCTGGTGCTGAGCCTCTGCCTTGCCGCGGGAGCCGCCTTCGCACAGCAGGGCTACAACGTCCGCGGCGAGGTCCGCGACGGCGCGTTTCCGCAGACGCCCCGCTTCGACAACCCGCTGGTGACCGTGTTCGTCAAGCCGGCTGCCTCGGACAGCTTTGTCAGCGGCAAGAACCTGTCCGTGGAACGCCAGAGCGGCGCGTTCAGGTTCCAGGACTTCATCGGCGGCTTCGCGATCACCAATCACTGGGCGATCATCACTGTCCAGGCCGGCGAAAACGGCGAATTCGTCGTGCCTGACCCCAATGCCTCGCGGGCCGAACTGACCCCGGACCTTGCAGGCGGGCCGATCGACTTCGCGATCAACCTGCGCCACCGCTCAGAGATCGCCGAAGGCTACCGCCGCAGCGTGCTCGATGCGCTGCGCTCGCCGCAGATCACCCCCGACCTGCTGGAAGGCGCCAACAACGCCGCGCTGAGCGCGGTGGAGCTGGACCCCACGCTGAACAACTTCCTGCTTGTCGCCCGCGTCACGGACGCGGCGATCCGGCGCGACCTTCAGGACTTCGGCGGCGCGGTCCTCGACCCCGAGACGCTGGCCCTGAACGAGGGCTTCGAGGCCTTGTCGCCGGAAGACCGCTGGAAGGTACAGTCGCAGTTCCTCGACACGCTGTCGCGGTCGGAGGCCACACGTGCCCAGGCGATCGCGACCGGAACGGCGATGCTCGACAGCCTGCCGCTTGACGACGACGAGGCGCTGTCGCAGTGGCGCATCGTGCACGTGTTCCTGACGATGTCGCGACTCTACGCGGCCGAGGGCGACTGCATGTCGCTGGCGGGGAACGCGGCGCGGGGCATCGAGCTTGCCGACCGCCTTCGCATGGACTGGAGCAGCCGACGCACGCTTCTGCTCGACTGGGCGGACTGCCTTGAGCGTCTGAGCGGCGCCGGCACCGGCCGCACCGAAGAGGCCTTCATCGCCGAGGCCGCCGCCAACGAAAGCCTGCGCGGGCTTTGGAGCGACTTCGCCGAGGGCGGCGCCGGAGCCTACGAGACGGTGGCGCTGTCGACCGTCGACTCCGACCGGCGGCTGCGCGCCCTCGTCGAACGCGCCCGGGCGATCCGCGACCATCAGTGACAGACCGCAAGGGGGACAGGGGAAATGACCGACACATCGGGTGGAAACGGCGGCCGACGGGCGCCGGCGCGGGGAAGGTCGGCGCATGTGGGCCTGGACCAGACCACCAAGCGCTTCGTGGTCTACGTCACTGTGATTGTCAGTTCGCTGATCGCGCTGGTGATCATCGCCACCGTCGCCTTCATGCCGGTCTTCCGGCAGGGCTACAGCATCCCCGAAACGCTGCAGAACTGGGGCGGGCTGATCATCGGCTTCTACTTCGGGTCCTTCGTGTCGCTGCTGAAGGACTGGTCGCGCGAAAGCGTCGACATCTACCGGGACGAGCCATGACCGCCCGCGCGGTCCTCCTTGCCGCGCTGCTGGCGGTTGTTGCGGGCCGCCCTGTGGACGCCGAGCCGATGGTCCTGCCCTACGAGGACGGCTACCTGCCCTTCTCGGCCACGCTGGAGGATGGCACGCCCGAGGGCTTCAACATCGCCGTCGCGCGCGAGATCGCGGCGCTGATGGGCGGCGAGCCGGTCTTCGTCCCCTCGGATTTCGACACGATCCAGTTCGGCGACTGGCCCGAGGACTGGGCCTTCTCGGTCGCCTCGATGTCGCAGAGCCCGGCACGGGCCGAAAAGTTCCAGTTCGTCGGGCCCTACTACTTCGACCAGGTCGTTCTGGTCGCGCGCGAGGGCACCGGCGACTTCGACGCCGGTCGCTACGACGGCAAGCGCTTTGCCGTCTGCCAGGGCTGCATCTACGGCCTCTACCTGGCAGGCGGCGCTTCGCTGTCGCTCGACGGGGCTGCGGTGGACCCGCCGCTCGGCGCGGTGAGCATCCTCGTCTACCCGTCGGACTTCGACGTCCTGCGCGCGCTGGGCGAGGAGGACCCGCCCGAGGCCGACTACGGAATGACCAGCATCTTCCATGCGCTCTACTACGAAAGCCGCGACTTCCCCATCGAACACGGGACGACGCCTGTCTTCACCGAGCCGCTCTGGGTCGTGGTGCCGCGCGGGCGCGAGGACTTCGCGGCCCGCGTCAAGACGGCGCTTGACGAGCTGCGCCAAAGCGGACGGCTGGCCGAGCTGTCGCAGCAGTATCTGGGCGGCGACTTCACCGACGCGGCGGGCCTGTCGGGCCACTGACACGGGTCGCTGACCGTGGCCGCCGTGGCTTGCGCTGCAGCGCGGGCCGGTCCAAGAAGCCACCATGGCGGCGGCTCCCGACATCCTGTGCATCGGCGCGGTCCTGTGGGACATCATCGGGCGCAGCCCGGCCCACATGCGCGAAGGCTCGGACGTGCCCGGCCGCATCACCCGCCTTCCGGGCGGCGTGGCGCTGAACGTCGCGATGACGCTGCGCCGCTTCGGGCTTGCGCCGGCGCTGCTGACGGCAATCGGCCGCGACGCCGAGGGCGACGAGCTCGTCGCCGCCTGCGAACGCCTCGGCCTCGACACCACGCATGCCTACCGATCGGACGACCTGCCGACCGACCGCTACATGGCGGTCGAGGGGGCGAACGGCCTGATCGCCGCCATCGCCGATGCGCATTCCCTGGAAGCCGCGGGCGACAAGATCCTGCGCCCCCTGGTCGACGGCCGGCTTGGGTCGGCAGCCGCGCCCTGGGCCGGGGCGGTCGTGCTTGACGGCAACCTGACCGAGGCGCTTCTGGCCGAGGTGGCGGCCGCGCCGATGCTTGCTGCGGCCGACCTGCGCGTGGCCCCCGCCTCGCCCGGCAAGGCCGAACGGCTTCTGCCGCTTCTGGGTCACCCGCGCGCGACGCTCTATGTCAACCGCGAAGAGGCAGCGCTCTTGCTCAAGACCCGCTTCGCCGACGCGCCCGCCGCGGCGGCGGCGCTCCATGCGCGGGGCGCGGCGCGGGCGCTGGTGACTGATGGCGGGCGGACGGCGGCGCTGGCCGAGGCGGGCGCCGTCATCGCTGCCGACCCGCCCGCGGTGCTGGTGACCCGCGTCACCGGCGCGGGCGACACCTTCATGGCCGCCCACATCGCGGCCGAACGGCAGGGCGCCCGGGGGGCCGAGGCGCTTGGCCGCGCGCTGCGCGCGGCTGCCGACTACGTCTCGGGAGACATCGCATGACGACCGCGCCACTTCTCTTCTCGCCCGAGGTCGCGGCGGCCCGCGCGGCGGGCGCGCCGCTCGTTGCGCTGGAATCGACGATCATCAGCCACGGCTTCCCCTGGCCCCGCAACCTCGAGATGGCCGAGGCCGTCGAGGCCGAGGTGCGCGCCGCGGGCGCGGTTCCGGCGACCATCGCTGTCATGGGCGGGCAGGTCCGGATCGGCCTCACCCCGGACGCGCTGCGGGCCCTGGCGCAGGACCCGGGTGCGCTGAAGCTCAGCCGCGCCGACCTTGCCGCCTGCCTCGCCGCGGGGCGGACCGGCGCCACCACGGTCGCGGCCACGATGATCTGCGCGCGCCTTGCCGGCATCGCGGTCTTCGCCACCGGCGGGATCGGCGGCGTGCACCGTGGCGCCGAGCACAGCTTCGACATCTCGGCCGACCTTCAGGAACTGGCGCAGACCCCGGTCACGGTCGTCGCGGCGGGCGCCAAGGCGATCCTCGACCTGCC
>JALORM010000495.1 GCA_025458985.1 Paracoccaceae bacterium
CCACTTCAAGCCGCACATGGATCTGTCCGAGCTCGACCGTGCCGAGGCGATGCGGGCCGAGTTCGACGACGACTGGCTGTCCTCGGGCTTCGTGAAGCTCTTCATGGACGGGGTGATCGATTCCGGTACCGCCTACACGGTCGAGGACTATCCCGGCAGGCCCGGCCACCGGTCCGAGCCTCTGGTGCCGGACTTCCGCGCGGTGGCGACCGAGATCGACCGCCGCGGCCTGCAGATCGCCGTCCACGCCATCGGCGATGCGGCGGTGCGACTGACGCTGGACGGCTTCGAAGCGGCGCGGGCGGCGAACGGCCCGCGCGACAGCCGCCACCGGATCGAGCATATCGAGCTGATCCACCCTGACGACATCCCCCGCCTGGCCGCACTGGGGGTCACCGCCTCGCTCCAGCCTTCGCATCCGCCCGGGGCGCTCGATTTCCCGCTGTTCCCGACGCTCGGCATGATCCCCCGCCACCGCTGGCGCGACGCCTACCTCTGCCGCACGCTGGCCGAGGCTGGCGCGCCGCTGGCCTTCGCCTCCGACTGGCCGGTGGCGGACCTTTCGGTGCTGCGCTCGGTCCAGGCGGCGCTGACGCGGGCGCCCTACGAGGGCGCGGCGGACGAGCGCATCGGGCTGATGGCGGTGCTGCACGCCTATACCGCGGGCGGGGCGCGCGCGGCGCACCGCGACCACCTGACCGGCACCCTGCGCGAGGGGATGGCCGCCGACATCGCCGTGCTGTCGGGCGACATCGAGGCGGCGGCGCCCGACGAGATCGGGGCGATGTCCGTCGCCCTGACCATCGCCGGCGGCAAGGTCACCCACGATGCGCGCTGACGTGTGGCGCCGGCTCTTGCCAGCGGTGGTGATCTGCTTGGTCGCATCCGCTGCCGCCGCGCAGGAGTCCGACGATCGGGTGGAATTCTACCGTGAGCTGCTGTCAGGCTCCGCGCAGGAAAAGGCTGCCGTGCGGCAGTTCCTCGAGAGAACGGCACCGCCACCGCATCTGAGGACCGCGTTCGCCCGGCATTTTCGCGACCTTCTTTCGTCCAAGGCAGTCGTGGCTGCGCTTGCCGAGGACCTCGCGCTGTCGGAATCGCTCTTGTCGGCAGGGTCAGGCGACTCCGCCGGCGATCTGCTGGCGCAGTTTGGCGCGGCGTGGATTCAGGAGACGGCCATTGCGGGGGTCTCCCGTCTTGCCGATGCCGACAGGCGCCAGTTCTTCGTCTTTGCCCTCGCAATCGTCTCGCGCATGACCACAAGCGATTGCGCAGCCTCGATCCGAGGCCACCTGTCCGCCGCTGCCATGGGTCGCGCCGAGATGGCCGCGATGGCACACCTGCCCTCGGAAAAGGTCGACGCCTATCTGGACCTGATGCGACGTGCCATCGAGGCCGAAGTTATCGGCTATCCTTCGGCTCTGCCACTGGGGGTGACCGAGATCGCGCTGGCCAACCAGGCGTTTGGTGAAGCGATGGGCGCGCGGGTCGGTCGCGAACCGGATGCGAAAGCGCTCCTTCTGGCGATGGAGGACCTCGACGCGTCGCCGGATGAGGTCGTCTGCAGGATGGGACGACTATCGATCGAAGCCGCGCTCTCGGTTCCGGGAAGGCTTGGCGATTGGGTGATCCGGGTGCTGGGTGCATCTTAGCCTCCCATCTTCTGCCCGCTGCGCGCAGGTGCTAAGCCTGCCTCCGCATCGCGGAGGTGGGCGGATGCAGAGGATCCTTCATGCGGCGGTTGCGCTCTGGCTGTCGGCCGGGGCCGCGGCGGCACAGGCGCTTCTGAGCGACGGACGAGGAGATTGCCGCGGCCGCCCGGGGCCTCTCGCAGGGCGCCGATTTCGCGGCCGTGGCCGAAGCCGTGGCGCTGCCCGAGGTGCTGTCGGACGTGTTTGCCGACCACCTGCGGCAGCTCTTCGCCTCCGAGCCCATCGTGAACGCCTTCATCACCGACTTCGCGGCCGAACAGCCGGGGCTCGGTGCCGCGGACGCGGACGAGCTGAAGGCCGCGGCTCGGGACCTTGCGCCCGGCTGGGCGCATGACGGGGCCGTGCTGGGGGTGGCCCGCCTGCCGGTCGAGGACCGACGCCGGTCGCTGGAGATGGCGCGCCATGTGCTGGCCGCGATGCCGGACGACGCCACCTGCGCGGCCCATACCCGCGGGGCGCTGGAACCGGCCGAGGTGCTGCGGCTGGAGCTTGGCACGCTCGCGGTGCTCGGCGCCGAGGCGGCGTCCGAGCATCTGGCGCTGGTGCGCCGCGCCCTTCTGGCCGAGGTCGTCGACGACCCGCCCTTCGTGCCGATGCCCGATGCCGACGCCCGGCGCGCCGCCGCCGCGTATCAGGAGGCGGTGCTGGCCGCAGTCGAGGCAGATCCCGCACGGGTGGCGATGATGGTGGTGATGCAAAGCTTCGACACCGCCGAGGACGCTGCCGTCTGCCGCTTCGCGCAGCTGTCGCTGGACGCGGCGCTGTCCATCGAGGGCGAGGCGGGCGAGCTTGTGGTGCGGCTGCTGACCGCCGGCTGAACACTGGACACCGGCGCCCGCGTCGCCTACCTCGGGCCGGTCATGGCCCAGAAATCCGACCCCAACAGCAAGCTGATCGCCGAAAACCGCCGGGCGCGGTTCGACTACGCCATCGAGGACGACCTCGAGGCCGGCATCATCCTGCAGGGGTCCGAGGTGAAGTCGCTGCGCCAGGGCGGCGCGAACATCGCCGAAAGCTACGCCAACACGAGGAACGCCGCCGCCGCAAGCTGCTGGTGTCGCGCAAGGAGCTTGCCCGGCTCTGGTCGGCGACCCAGCGCGAGGGGATGACGCTTGTCCCGCTGACGCTCTATTTCAACGAAAAGGGTGTCGCGAAGCTGAAGCTTGGCATCGCCAAGGGCAAGAAGCTGGCCGACAAGCGCGAGACCAGCGCCAAGCGCGACTGGAACCGCCAGAAACAGCGCCTTCTCAAGCAGGGCTGACGGTTCTTCTGGCGAAGAACCGAGGGTCGATCTTTCTCGCGAAAGATCGGATCCTTCGCCAGAAGGATCGCCTCCCCGGAGTTTTCGCAGAAAACTCGGCTAAGCCGGGCGGGGCACCAGGGGCGGCATCACGTCCTCGGGCATCGGGCAGACATAGGGCTCGGCCGCGAGCTT
>JALORM010000085.1 GCA_025458985.1 Paracoccaceae bacterium
CGCTATCCCGGGCGGATCGGCCGGAGCCCCGCATGACGCAGCGTCTTCCCATCGCCTTCATCCTGCTGACGCTTCTGATCGACGCGATGGGGATAGGGCTGATCCTGCCGGTCATGCCCGACCTGATCCAGGAAGTCACCGGGGGCACGCTGGCCCAGGCGGCGCTTTGGGGCGGGGTGCTGACCACGGTCTTTGCCGTCATGCAGTTCCTGTTCGGCCCAACGGTCGGCGCGCTGTCCGACCGGTTCGGGCGGCGCCCGGTGCTTCTGGTGTCGCTCGGGGTCATGGCGCTCGACTATCTGGTGATGGCGCTGGCGGGCACGATCTGGCTGCTGCTGGTGACCCGCGTGGTCGGCGGCATCACTGCGGCCACGCAGTCGACCGCCACCGCCTACATCGCCGACATCTCGCGCCCCGAGGAGAAGGCCGCGCGCTTCGGCCTGACGGGCGCGGCCTTCGGACTTGGCTTCGTGCTGGGCCCGATGGCGGGCGGGCTCTTGTCCGAATTCGGGACCCGCGCCCCGTTCTTCGCCGCGGCGGCGCTGGCGCTTGCGAACATGGCCTTCGGATGGGTGGTCCTGCGCGAGACGGTGACCGACCGCATCCGCCGCCGCTTCGACCCACTTCGCGCCAACCCCTTCGGCGCCTTCCGCCAGATGGGCAGCCTGCCCGGCGTGCAGCGGCTTCTGCTGCTTGTCTTCCTCTACGAGTTCGCCTTCATGGTCTATCCTTCGGTCTGGGCCTACTTCACCGCCGCCCGCTTCGGCTGGGAGGCCCGCACGATCGGCCTGTCGCTCGCGCTTTTCGGGATATCGATCGCGGCGGTCCAGGGCGGGCTCATCCGGCTGATCCTGCGCCGCTTCGGCGAGCGCGGCACCGTGTTCTGGGGCCTTGGCTTCAACACCTTCGCCTTCCTGTTCCTCGCGCTGGTGCAGAACGGGACGGTGGCGCTGGCCTTCACGCCGTTCATCGCGCTTGGCGCGGTGGTGACCCCGGCGCTGCAGGGCCTGATGTCGCAGGCAGTGCCCGACGACGCCCAGGGCGAGCTGCAGGGCGTGATCTCTTCGGCCCGCGCGATGGCGATGATCCTTTCGCCGCTTGCCATGACCTCGGTCTTCGCCGCCTTCGCGGGACCGGGCGCGCCCCTCCACCTGCCGGGCGCGCCGTTCCTGGTGTCGATGGCGCTAATGGTCGTTTGCGGACTTGTCTATGTCGCGCGTCCGCGCGCGGGGGCGGCGGCCTGATCTAGGCTCGCCCCTGACAAACAGGAGAGCCGCCGTCATGCCCAAGGTCCGCGCCGCCGTCTGCCGCGAGTTCGGCAAGCCGCTTACCATCGAGGAGGTTGAGCTGGCCGATCCCGGCCCGGGCGAGGTCGAGGTGACGCTGGCCGCCTGCGCGATCTGCTTTTCGGACATCTCCTACATCGACGGCGGCTGGGGCGGCACGCTGCCCGCGGTCTACGGGCACGAGGCGGCGGGGCACATCTCGAAGGTCGGCGCCGGCGTCACCGGCTACGCCGAGGGCGACCCCGTCATCGCCACGCTGATCCGCGCCTGCGGCACCTGCCCGGCCTGCGCCACCGGCCACCCCACCACCTGCGAGACGCCCTACGACCGCGACCGCGGGCCGCTCAGCCTGCCGGGCGGGGGCACGCTGCACCACGGGCTGAAGGTCGGCGCCTTCGCCGAGCGCTGCGTCGTCCATGTCAGCCAGATCGCGCCGGTGCCCCCCGACATGCCGATGGAGGCCGCCTGCCTGCTGTCCTGCGGGGTCATCACCGGGGTCGGCGCCGTGGTGAACACCGGCAGGGTGCGCCCCGGCGAGGTCGTCGTGGTGATCGGCGCGGGCGGGGTCGGGCTGAACGCGATCCAGGGCGCGCGGCTGGCCGGCGCCGCGCGCGTGATCGCCGTCGACATGACCGAGGGCAAGCTGGCCGCGGCGCGCGACTTCGGCGCGACCGACGGCATCCTTGCCACCGACCCCAAGCCCTGGGCCGAAGTGCAGCGGATCGCCGGGCGGATGGCCGACGCGGTCTTCGTGACCGTGGGGGCGATTCCCGCCTTCGACGCGGCGCCGCGCTACCTTGCTGCACAGGGGCGGATGGTGATGGTCGGCATGCCCCATTCCGGCGCCGTCTCGACCTACGAGCCGGTCATCATCGCCTACATGGCGCAGGCGATGGTCGGCTCGGTCATGGGCGACACGGTGCTGACGCGCGACATCCGCTGGATGGTGGACCTCTACCGCCAGGGACGGCTGAAGCTCGACGAGCTGGTGTCGGGACGCTGGAGCCTCGACCAGATCAACGAGGCCATCGCCGACACCCGCTCGGGCGCGGCGCGGCGCAACGTCATCGTGTTCTGAATGGCCCCTCTGTCCGCTTCTCTTGTTCGGAAATACTCTCGGGGGGTCCGGGGGGCAGACAGCCCCCCGGCGGTCGACGAAGGGACCTGCCGATGCGCCTGAAGGACCTCGAGATCTTCGTCGTCGAGCCCCCCGCCCCCGGCTGGGGCGGGCGCTACTGGATCTTTCCCAAGATCACCACCGACGACGGCATCGCGGGCTACGGCGAATGCTACGCCTCGACCGTCGGGCCTGAGGCGATGCGCGCCGTCATCGCCGACGTCTTCGAACGCCACATGCAGGGCGAAAGTCCCGAGAACGTCGAGCTGATGTTCCGCCGCGCCTATTCGGCGGGCTTCACGCAGCGGCCAGACCCGACCGTCATCGGCGCCTTCTCGGGGCTCGAGATTGCCTGCTGGGACATCCTCGGCAAGGCGCGGGGCCGGCCGGTCTGGGCGCTGCTGGGCGGCCGCACGAACGACCGGCTGCGCAGCTACACCTACCTCTACCCCGAGGGCGACGAGGACCACGGCCGCTTCTGGGTGGACCCCGACATGGCCGCCGAGGCAGCGGCGCGCAACGTCGCGCGCGGCTTCACGGCGGTCAAGTTCGACCCCGCGGGCCCCTACACGATCCGCACCGGCCATATGCCGGCCATGTCCGACATCACGCGCTCGGTCGCCTTCTGCAAGGCGATCCGCGACGCCGTGGGCGACCGGGCCGACCTGCTCTTCGGAACCCACGGGCAGTTCTCGGTCCCAGGCGCGATCCGCCTCGGCCAGGCGATCGAGCCGTACCTGCCGCTCTGGTACGAGGAACCGATCCCGCCAGACGACATCGGCGGGCTTGCCGAGGTGGCGCGCGCCGTGCGCATCCCCACCGCCACGGGCGAGCGGCTGACCACCAAGGCCGAATTCGCGCAGGTCCTGAAGCTTGGCGCCGCGCGCATCCTGCAGCCCGCGCTCGGCCGCGCGGGGGGCATCTGGGAGACGAAGAAGATCGCCGCGCTGGCCGAGGTCTACTCGGCCGAGATCGCGCCGCACCTCTATGCCGGGCCGGTGGAATGGGCGGCGAACATCCACCTCGGCACCGCGATCCCGAACCTCCTGATGCTGGAAACCATCGAGGCGGGCGGCGGCGCCTTCCACCAGGCGCTGACCGGCCACAGGCTGCGCTGGGAGGAAGGCTTCATCCTGCCGCCGGAGGAACCCGGCCTCGGCATCGCCTTCGACGAGGCGCTTGCCCGCGCCCATCCCTACACCGGCACGCGCCTGCACCTCGAGATGCAGGAGGCGCCCTGCGACTACCTTCGCGGCAACGCCTTCGGCGGCGGGGGTCTGCGCGACTGAGCAGCGGGGCGCTGCCGGACGGGCTCGATTCCCGCGGCCGGGCGTGCTAGGTCCCTGTGACCGCCCGCAACGCGGTCGGCATGCACTGTCGGGGCAAAGGAGCGGCGCAGCCGTCGCGCGCCGGAGAACGATGGACATGAACACACTGGCCGCGGACCCCACCTGCGCCGACGACGGTGCGGTCGACAGCGCGGACATGGTTGCCCGGGCCGAGGACGCCGCACGGTTCCTCAAGGCGCTGAGCCACGAGGGCCGGCTGATGATCCTCTGCCACCTGACCGGCGGCGAAAAGTCGGTGACCGAGCTGGAACACCTTCTCGGCGTGCGTCAGGCGGCGGTCAGCCAGCAGCTCTCGCGCCTCAGGCTCGAGGGTCTCGTCTCCTGCCGCCGCGACGGCAAGGCAATCTTCTACGCGCTTGCCGACGAGCGCGCGCGCCGCACCGTCGGGCTGATGTACGAACTGTTCTGCGCGCCGCGCTGAGCGGCCAGCCCGCCCGACCCGTCCCTCCCGATCTGCCCCGTCAGGCTTGACTGCCCTGCGCGCCGTCGTGGCGCGCCGCATAGGCCTACGACCAAAGCACGAGGTGCAAGCTTGACGCAGGTCAAGGGCGGGGCTTCGGCGGCTCCTAGCATGGCGCCGAACCGCCGTCCCGGAGGACCACAAGATGCCGACCCTGCCCCGCCTTGCCCTGCTTGCCTTCGTCCTGGCCGCCCCCGCTGCCGCCGACACCTTCGAAGAGATCAAGGTCGACGCAGGCGCGCGGCTCTTCGATGCCGAATGCCGGCGCTGCCATGCCACCGATGCCTCCGATCCGTCCTACGGACCGCCGCTGGAGCACGTAGTGGGACGCGGCGCGGGCACCTACCCCGACTACCAGTATTCCGCCGCCCTCGCCGGTTCGGGGATCGTCTGGACACAGGCCGCGCTCAGGGCCTGGATGGAGGACAACGACGGCTTCATGCCCGGCACCAAGATGCGCCACGTGGGCATCGAGGATCGGACCGTCCAGGATTTCATCCTCGCCTACCTCACCTCGATCTCGGGCGGCGACAAGTAGGCGCAGCGCGGACAGCCCGCGTCCCCTTGCCCTGCTCGTCCCCGGGCCGACCCCTACGACCATTGGCCAATTTCGCCACCCGCGCCCCCTCCGAATAATGGGCGGTGCCGGGCCGGGCGCAGAGTCGCCGGTGAGGGCTGTCGGCATCACGACCGAGGGAGGACAACGATGAACCGCTTCGTAGCCGCCGTGGCGGCTGGCCTTCTGGCCACGGGCGCGGCCCAGGCCCAGGTGACCGAGGAAATGCTGGCCGGCGACCAGGCCTCGACCGGCGACGTGCTGACCAACGGCATGGGCCGTCACCTGCAACGCTACAGCCCGCTCGACATCCTGAACCGCGACAACGTTCAGAACCTGGTGCCCGCCTGGGCCTTCAGCCTGGGCGGCGAGAAACAGCGCGGCCAGGAGACGCAGCCGCTGGTCTACGACGGGATCATGTACATCACCGGGTCGTACTCGCGGCTCTACGCCATCGACATCGCGACCGGCGAAGAGCTCTGGCAATACGACGCGCGCCTGCCCGAGGGCATCCTGCCCTGCTGCGACGTGATCAACCGCGGCGCTGCGATCTACGGCGACAACGTCTATTTCGGCACGCTCGATGCCCGCCTCGTCGCGCTGAACCGCAAGACCGGCGACGTGGTCTGGAACAAGGCCATCGCCGACTACAAGGCCGGCTACAGCTACACGGCCGCGCCGCTGATCGTGGACGGCAAGGTGATCGTCGGCAACTCCGGCGGCGAGTTCGGGATCGTCGGCACGGTCTATGCCTACGACGCCGAGAACGGCGACCTGGTCTGGACCCGGCCCACCATCGAAGGCCACATGGGCACGCTGAACGGCGCCGAGTCGACGATGACCGGCACGCTCAACGCGACCTGGCCGGGCGACATGTGGCAGACCGGCGGCGGGGCGACCTGGCTCGGCGGTTCCTACGACGCCGAAACCGACACGCTGGTCTTCGGCGCCGGCAACCCCGCGCCCTGGAACAGCTGGCTGCGCGCGGCGGGCAACCCGACCGGGACCGAAGGCGACAACCTCTATGCCGCCAGCCGGATCGGGATCGACCCCGCGACGGGCGAGATCAAGTGGCACTTCCAGACCACCCCGCGCGAGGGCTGGGACTTCGACGGCGTGAACGAGGTCGTGGCCTATGACGACCGCGCCGGCAACAAGCGCTGGGCGACCGCCGACCGCAACGGGTTCTTCTACGTGCTGAACCGCGAGGACGGCGCCTTCGTCAGCGCGGTGCCCTTCGTGAAGGAGATCACCTGGGCCTCCGGCATCGACGAGAACGGCCGGCCGATCTACAACGAGGCCAACCGCCCCGGCGATCCGTCGGCCGCGGCCGACGGCGCCAAGGGCGAGACCGTCTTTGCGGTGCCCTCGTTCCTGGGCGGCAAGAACTGGATGCCGATGGCCTTCAGCCAGCGGACCGGCAACTTCTACGTGCCGTCCAACGAATGGGGCATGGACATCTGGAACGAACCCGTGACCTACAAGCAGGGCGCGGCCTACCTCGGCTCGGGCTTCACCATCAAGCCGATCTTCGAGGACTACATCGGCAGCCTGAAGGCGATCGACCCCGACACGGGCGAGACGAAGTGGGAATACCGCAACCCGGCCCCGCTCTGGGGCGGCGTCATGACCACCGCGGGCGGGCTCGTCTTCACCGGCACGCCCGAAGGCAAGTTCATCGCCTTCGACGACGAGACGGGCGAGGAACTCTGGTCGTTCCAGACCGGGTCGGGCATCGTCGGCCAGCCGATCACCTGGGAACAGGACGGCGAGCAGTACGTCTCGGTGATCTCGGGGTGGGGCGGCGCGGTCCCGCTCTGGGGCGGCGAGGTGGCCAACAAGGTCAACTACCTCAACCAGGGCGGCATGCTCTGGACGTTCCGGCTGCCGAAGCAGCTGGCCCAGGCCAACTGACCCGGAACCCGTCGGGCACGACAGGCACACAAGGCGCGCCCCGCGGGGCGCGCCTTCCGTTAGGCGGCCATGAGACCTTGGTGCACTATGGGGTCCGGCGCGGCTTTGCTAGGCTTGGCGCATCGACGAGGACCGAGTCATGCGGGATCACATCGTATCCGGGGCCGAGCGCCCGCTTCACGCCGCGCTGATCGTCGACGACCACCCGCTGTTCTGCGACGCGCTGTCGATGACGCTGAAGGCGGTGGCGGGCATCGGCCGGATCGACACCGCCGACAGCCTCGAGGCCGCGCTCGCCCGGCTGGGATCGCCGCCCGCGCCGGATGTCGTGGTGCTGGACCTCAACCTGCCCGATGTCAGCGGCCTCGACGGCCTGATCCGGCTGAAGAAGACGGCAGGCGATGTGCCGGTTGTCGTCGTCTCGTCGCTCGCCGACCACCGCATGATCGCCGCCGCGATCCGCGCCGGGGCCTCGGGCTTCGTGCCCAAGCACAG
>JALORM010000086.1 GCA_025458985.1 Paracoccaceae bacterium
ACGCCCATTGTCGCGGCGAAGGGGATGAAGGGCTCTTCTTCGTCCGGCAGTTCGATCTTGACGATCGAGGCGACCGAGACCTGCGGATCCTCGGCGCCGATCACATGCAGGCGCGAGAAGCCTGGCTTGCGGCTTGGGCCGAGGTAGACGACCTGCGCCCCCTTGATCAGCCCCCGCGCCTCGAGGTCGATCCGCTTCTTGCGGTGCTTCAGCGGCAACTCGATCCCGTCGCAGATCAAGGGCTCGCCCGGGAGCAGTTCGTCGGGTGGGGCATGGAACGCGGCGCGGAACGCCTGGATCAGCCGGACCCGCGTCTGGTTGCGCCAGACCAGCACGGGTGACCGCGCCATCAGGTCGGCATCGACCCTTTCGGTCACCTGCACGCGCGGATCGGCTGCGGCGGCGCGGTACACCATCCGCTCGAAGTCCTCGAAGCCGAGCGACTCGTCTTCCAGCGCATGGGCAAGATCGAGGATCGGGCTGTCGGCCTCCTGCCGGTGCACCCGGTGCAGGACAAGGCGCCGTCGCTCGGGCAGCCGGTCGAAGACCATCTCGCCGGACTGACCCACCGGGGCAAGCTGGGCCGGGTCGCCGAACAGCAGAAGCGTGGGAAAGATCTCCTTCAGGTCGTCCAGCGTCTTCTGGTCGAGCATCGAGGCTTCGTCGACGAACCCGATGTCGAGAGGGTCTTCGCGGCGCTTCCAGCCCTTGATGAAGTCCGATCCGCGCAAGCCCGCCGCCGCCAGCGCGCCGGGGATGGACTTCACCTGCTGGTAGAACGCGAACGCCCGGTCCAGTGCGGCGTCGGTCATCCCCTCGACCGTGGGCCGGTCGCCCTGCCCTGCCAGCCATTCGGCGATCTTCTCGTATTCCGGGTCGTAGACCGGGGTGTAGAGGATCCGGTGGATCGTGGTGGCCGGCACGCCCCTCCCCCTCAGGACCGAGGCGGCCTTGTTCGTGGGCGCAAGGATGGCAAGCGTCCGGCGGTCCTTGCGGCGCCGTCCCTCCCAGTCGCCCGAGACGGTGTCGACGCCGGCTTCGGACAACGCGGCGGCCAGCGCCGACAGAAGCATCGTCTTTCCCGATCCCGCCTTGCCAATCACCGCCAGCAGGCTTGAGCGCGCGGGCGCGTCGGGCAGCAGCGACTGTGCCTCGATGTCGATGCCGGCGCCGCGCAGCGCCTCGGCCACGCGGTCGAATGCCTCGGCCTGGTCGTCCGAGAAGGTGAGGCCGGGAAGCGCCATGTCCCGGACCATAGGCGCGCCCTGCGGGAGGGGCCAGTGGCCTCAGGCGTCGTGCGGCCCCGAACTGCCGCGCCCGCGGCGCACGTAGATGGCGATGGGTCGCGACGCGCCGGCACCCCGCTCGCGCAGCGCGGGGTCCTGGGCCAGACGCGACGCAAGCTCGATCTCGGCGACGCGCAGGGCGTCGTTCAGCGACACGGCAAGGAACGGGAGATCGTTCGCCTCGGCAAAGGTCTTCAGGTCCGCGATCACGTCGAGAATCCAGTCATCGTCCATGCCTGCCCCTGAACGTATCCGCGCCCCGCGTATACAACCATAGCACGAACGATGACTTGAGAGCTATCGCCAATCTGACTCGGGAAAGGCGCCGTGCTCCGGCGCCTTCCGTGAGTTCCCGCCGGTCAGCGCCGGCCGGCCTCCAGCACGTCCTCGACCGTCCTGAGGCCCGTCCTTGGCGCCTGAACCAGCACCGCCATGTTGCCCGGCTTGTGCTGGTTGCGCATCATCTTGGTGTGCGCCTTGGGGATGTCGGCCCAGGGAAACACCTCGGACATGCAGGGGTCAAGACGGCGTTCGATCATCAGCCGGTTCGCCGCCGCAGCCTGCTTGAGGTGGGCAAAGTGGCTGCCCTGCAGGCGCTTCTGGTGCATCCACATGTAACGTACGTCGAAGGTGCAGTTGAACCCGGTGGTCCCGGCGCAGATCACCACCATCCCGCCCTTCTTGCAGACCAGCGACGACACCGGAAAGGTCGATTCGCCGGGATGCTCGAAGACCATGTCGACGTTGACGCCCTTTCCGGTGATGTCCCAGATCGCCTTGCCGAAGCGGCGCGCCTCTTTCAGCCAGTCAGCGTATTCGGGGCTACCGACCTTCGGAAGCTGGCCCCAGCAGTTGAAATCCTTGCGGTTGATGACGCCCTTGGCGCCCATCGACATGACGAAGTCGCGCTTTTCCTCGTCCGAGATCACGCCGATGGCGTTGCCGCCCGCGGTGTTGATGAGCTGGATCGCATAGGAGCCGAGGCCGCCCGAGGCGCCCCAGACCAGCACGTTCTGGCCGGGCTTGAGGTCATGCGGCGGGTGGCCGAACAGCATCCGGTAGGCAGTGGCCAGCGTCAGCGTGTAGCAGGCGCTTTCCTCCCAGGTCAGGTGCTTCGGCCGCGGCATCAGCTGCTGTGCCTGCACGCGGGTGAACTGCGCGAAGGCGCCGTCGGGCGTCTCGTAGCCCCAGATGCGCTGGGTGGGCGACATCATCGGGTCGCCGCCGTTGCACTCCTCGTCGTCGCCGTCGTCCTGGTTGCAGTGGACGACCACCTCGTCGCCAACCTTCCAGCGGCGGACCTTGTCGCCCACCGCCCAGACGATGCCCGCGGCGTCGGAACCTGCGATGTGGAAGGGCTGGCCGTGGCCGTCGAACGGGCTGATCGGCTGGCCGAGGCCGGCCCAGACGCCGTTGTAGTTCACCCCTGCGGCCATCACGAGCACCAGCACCTCGTGGCTGTCGATCTGCCAGGTATCGACGACCTCCTGCCGGAACGAGGTCTCCGGTTCTCCGTGGCGGTCGCGCCGGATCGCCCAGGCGTACATCTGCTTGGGCACATGGCCGAGGGGCGGCATCTCGCCCACCTCGTAGAGGTCCTTCTTCGGGGCGTCGTAGCCGAGCGTCGGTGCCTTGGTGTCGAGGGCCATCTGAGTCTCCATGGGCTCATCCTTGCTGCGCCGCAGAATCAGTCCGGCGCTCCAACCCCAGATACTGTCGGCTGCGCAACATTGCAATCCCCAGAGAGGATATTTTGTAATTTTATGTCGCCGTGGATTTCGCCTTGCGCCGTTTCGCCGTCGATTTTGTCGTCGGCTGCGCCCCGGGCTTCGCCGCAGGTGCATCCGTCAGGTGGGCAATCGAGTTGGCATAGAAGTCGAAAAGCGCCCCTTCGCCCGGCTTCGGGGCCAGTCCCTCTTCCGTCTCGACGATCAGCCCGCGCAACCGCAGTTCGCGCAGTCCGTCTGCGGCGGCCGGGCCAAGCATCTCGTGCAGCCGCGCCTCGGGGATCGCGCCGCCAGCCTCGCGCAGGGCCTCGGCCACTCGCGCCACCGGAAGCCGCGGAACCTCGGCCGCGATCCGCCGCATCAGTTCAAGGCCGAGGGCCGCCACGGGGTCGGCATGGCGGGCCTCGAGGAACCTGGTCAGCGACAGGGGGGCGCCGAAGCCGACACCGGCCTGGCCGTACTTGCGGAACCGGCCCGTCAGCAGGCGGCGCAGGTGTCGCCAGAGAAACCGCGCGATCGTTGTCACGGGCGAGGCGAAGCGTTTGGCGGCGTCGCCCTGGGCCGCGATCAGCACGCGGTCTTCCAGGACGCGGTCATAGTTCAGGCCGACTGGAACGAAGACCACGTCCCGCACCGACGGATCGAAGCCTTCGACGATGTAGGACAGGATGCCCAGCTTTGGCGGCTGGAGCCGTCCGTCGCGGCTCAGCCCGCCTTCGGGGAAAACCGCCTGCGTCACCCCCGCTGACGTCGCCATCGCCACGTAGCGCCCCAGCACCTTGCGATAGAGCCCGTCGCCCGACCGGCGGCGCACGAAGTAGGCCCCCATCGGCCTGATGAGCGACCTCAGCGGCCAGACCCGCGCCCATTCGCCGACCGCATAGGCCAGCGCCGTTCGCGTGGCGGCAAGATAGGTCACAAGCACGTAGTCCATGTTCGACCGGTGGTTCATCACGAAGATGACGGTCGCAGCGGGGTCGATCCCGCCAAGCGCCCGGTCGTAATGCGTGACCTTCACCCGGTAGAGAAGGCGCGACAGCCAGCGCGCCGCCCGCGTGGCGAAGCCGAAGTAGAGCGAGGCCGAGAACGCGGGCACGATCTCGCGCGCGTAGCGGAAGGCCTTCTCGTGGGCGACGGCCTCGGGGATGCCCTCGGCGCGGGCATGTTCGGCGACCGCCGCCAGCACGTCGCGGTCGTAGGCAAGGCGCTGGATCGTGTCGTGCCGTCGCGCCAGCTTGAAGGGTTGGATCGGCGCGGCCAGGCGCTTGTTCAGCTCGGCCACCGCACGCTCCATCCGGCGACGGAAGAACCACCGGACCGACGGAAACAGGAAATGCGACGCGAACGTCACCGCCGCGAAGGCCAGAACCAGGATCAGAAGCCACAGCGGCAGTTCGACGGTGCGAAACATCGCTTGCACCGTTGCAGGAATGGCGGCGCCGGTAAATGCGTCCATGCCGCAATGCAGCGAATTGACACCGGAAGGAAGTTGCGGCTATCTCGGCTTAATGCGCAATAAAATTGCGCACCATGAGTCGAGAGGGCCCCGGATGACCGAGCGCGACAAACCCTGGCTGTTCCGCACCTACGCCGGCCACTCGACGGCCGCGGCGTCGAACGCGCTCTACCGCAGCAACCTGGCCAAGGGGCAGACGGGCCTTTCGGTCGCCTTCGACCTGCCGACGCAGACCGGCTACGACAGCGACCATGTCCTGGCGCGCGGCGAGGTCGGCAAGGTCGGCGTGCCGATCGCCCATCTGGGCGACATGCGGACGCTGTTCGACGGCATCCCGCTCGACGCGATGAACACCTCGATGACAATCAACGCCACGGCGCCGTGGCTTCTTGCGCTCTACATCGCCGTGGCGGAAGAACAGGGGGCCGACCCCGCCGCGCTGCAGGGCACGGTACAGAACGACATCATCAAGGAATACCTCAGCCGCGGGACCTACATCTGCCCGCCGAAGCCGTCCTTGCGGATGATCACCGATGTCGCGGCCTACACGGGCCGCCACATCCCGAAGTGGAACCCGATGAACGTCTGCTCCTACCACCTTCAGGAGGCAGGCGCGACGCCGGAAGAGGAACTGGCCTTCGCGCTGGCCACCGCGCAGGCGGTTCTGGACGACCTGAAGGGCAAGGTGCCGGCCGAGGAGTTTCCCGGCATGGTCGGGCGGATCAGCTTCTTCGTGAATGCCGGCATCCGCTTCGTGACCGAGATGTGCAAGATGCGCGCCTTCACCGAACTGTGGGACGAGATCTGCCGAGATCGATACGGGGTCGAGGACGAACGCCACCGGCGCTTCCGCTACGGGGTGCAGGTGAACAGCCTGGGCCTCACCGAGCAGCAGCCCGAGAACAACGTCTACCGCATCCTGCTTGAGATGCTGGCCGTCACGCTGTCGAAGAACGCCCGCGCCCGGGCCGTGCAGCTGCCGGCCTGGAACGAGGCACTCGGCCTGCCCCGCCCCTGGGACCAGCAGTGGTCGCTCCGGATGCAGCAGATCCTGGCCTACGAGACCGACCTGCTGGAATACGGCGATCTTTTCGATGGCAATCCCGCAATCGCCGCGAAAGTCGAGGCCCTTAAGGACGGCGCCCGGGCCGAGCTCCGCCAGATCGACGCCATGGGCGGGGCGGTTGCGGCGATCGAATACATGAAGGGCCGTCTGGTCGAATCGAACGCAGACCGGATCGCCCGGATCGAGGCCGGCGAGACCGTGGTCGTGGGCGTCAACCGCTGGCAGGCGGGCGAACCGTCGCCCCTGACCGCGGGTGACGGAACGATCATGGTCGCCGATCCGCGGGCCGAAGCCGACCAGATTGCGCGGCTTCAGGCCTGGCGGTCCGCGCGCGACGGGGCAGCGGTGCGCCGGGCGCTGGACGACCTCCGGCAGGCGGCGCTGACGGGTGCCAACATCATGCCGCCCTCCATTGCCGCCGCGAAGGCCGGGGCCACCACCGGCGAATGGGGCACCGTTGTCCGCGCCGCCTTCGGCGAGTTCCGCGCCCCGACAGGGGTATCGCGCGCACCCTCGAACCGGACCGAAGGTCTCGACGATATTCGCGCCGAGGTCGATGCCGCCAGCAGCCGCCTCGGGCGGCGTCTCAAGCTTCTGGTCGGAAAGCCGGGGCTCGACGGCCATTCGAATGGCGCCGAACAGATCGCCGCACGGGCGCGCGATTGCGGAATGGAAATCGCCTATGAGGGAATTCGCCTGACCCCCGAGGAGATTGTCGCCGCCGCACGGGACGAGGCGCCTCATGTGCTCGGCCTGTCGATCCTGTCGGGCAGCCACATTCCGCTTGTGGCCGAGGTCATGGAGCGCCTTCGCGACGCAGGACTTGCCATCCCAGTGGTGGTCGGCGGCATCATTCCCGATGACGACGCCGCAGAGCTTCGCGATCTCGGCGTATCGAGGATATACACACCAAAGGATTTCGAATTGAACCGGATCATGCGCGATATCGTGCGCATTGCCGATCCGCAGGCAGTGGCTGCCGAATAATACACCTTGACCTCCCCTTCCGAAATTGATTGCCTCGGATGCACCTTCCGGACCGGGCTGATTCCGCTTTGGATCATCGAGGGGGACAAGGAGAAGAATCGTGAAAATAGATCTCGCCGGCCTTTCCAAGGCCGAGCTGCAGAAACTGCAGGCGGACGTCGAAAAGGCGCTGTCAAACATCGACCAGAAGAAGAAGGAAGACGCCAAGAAGGCGGCAGAGGAAGCGGCAAAGAAGTTCGGCTTTTCGCTGGACGAGCTTGTCGGGAAGACGCGCGGCAAGGCGGCAAAGGTGTCCGCTGCGAAATACCGCAACCCCGCCAATCCGAAACAGACCTGGACAGGCCGCGGCCGGCAACCCGGCTGGATCAAGGATGGCCTGGCGAAGGGCAAGAAGCTCGCCGAATTCGCGATCTGACGCCGGGGTCGACACCGAATGTCGATCCATATCGGGGCGTCGCCTGGCGACATAGCGGAAACCGTCCTGTTGCCGGGCGACCCGCGGCGCGCGAAATGGGCCGCCGAAACCTTTCTTGACGATGCGCGTCCGGTGAATGAGGTGCGCGGGATGCTGGGCTTCGGAACCGGCATGGGAATGCCGTCACTGTCGATCTACGTGAACGAACTGATCCGCGACTATGGGGCGAAGAGCCTGATCCGGATCGGCTCCTGCGGCGCGATGCAGGACCATGTGCAGATCCGCGACGTGATCCTGGCGATGACGGCCTCCACGCTATCCACACCCTCCCGCGGGATTTTCCGCGACCTGAATTTCGCCCCGTCGGCCGATTGGGGGC